>JAISQS010000264.1 GCA_031274045.1 Planctomycetaceae bacterium
AGCGGCGACGGACTGGAACGCGGGCGTCCCGCCCGCCTCTGTGCGTAATAGAACCGAACAAGTTTGAACTGAACGCCAAGACGTGTCGGCAAACGTAAGGTGGGCAACCGACTGCCAGGCGGTTGCGTCGGCGTACTCGCCGACAACGGGAGCGGGAAACGTGTTGATATACCAAATTGCCCAAAACCAAAAAACGTTGACGTTGTAGGGGCGAGGCTTGCCCTCGTCCCGAAGGGGTGTGAAACGCGTTGATATACCGAAATGAGGTTTTTTTGCCAGTAGAAATTCCAATACATTTCTCGCACCTTTGGGGGACGAGGGCAAGCCTCGCCCCTACAACACCGTCACGTTTTGGTTTTGCCGATGCGTGTTCCGCTACAGTTGTCGGCGAGTACGCCGACGTAACCGCCCGGCGGTCGGTTACCCACCTTACGTTACCTTATAACATGTTTCGTTAGAATTGTTATTATTGTTAAAATTGTTTTTACGGTGATATTTTTGTTATGGATATTTGTATTGTATTGGATGTATTGGCGGGGGTGAAATAAAAAAGTCTGTTTAAGTTGTTTTGGCTATAACAGGAATTGTTGAAATGATCGTATACTATGCCAACTTATCGTGTACGTAGGTTTCTTTCTTTGAGAGTTCAATAGTGATTAAATTTCGTTTTATTGATCGGCTTTTGATTGGTTGTGATCATTTTTGGTTGCGGTCATTTTGGGCAGAGGTTGATTTGACGAATCCTACCGCCAATACCGGCTTCGGTATTAAAAGATAACCCTTTTTGGCATCAATGCCCCACAATTAAACCATGACATTTCCTATCCCCCCCTTAAAACCAGAGACTGAATCTTTGGAGATGACATCCCTTTCGCCGTCATCGAAAGTGTTTGTTGCGGCGACGGTGATTTTTATTGGCAGTGTAATTGCGATGATTCATGCGCAGATACCTGTTGCGTCTCTTGCTAGTTTGCCCAATGAAGTAGTGGACAAGAATTTGATTGCTGCGCCGTTGCCGGATTCGGCTGCGTCTGGTAATTCGGATGTTGGAATTGAGTTGAAGCCTGAGTTGCAGGTTGCGTTGAGTGAGTTGAAGCAGAGTTCAATGGAACCGGCTCTAGCTGCCGGAAACGCAAAATATACACAAGCATACCCGCAACCAACTCTCATTCCCGCAAACGAAAAAATAAATATGGCAACAAACTTCTCCGCAACAACAATAACAGAACCAAAACCACTCGCAAACAACACAAACGACAACAACGACTTGACCCAAAATTGGAATAACACTCCAACAACCGACTTCCAACCAAAACAGATACCTGCCGCAACGCCGGATATTTTTGACATGGACAAAAACGATAACAACTCACGCAAAACCACAATGCCCACACCAAAAATTACATCACAAACAGAAGTCGCAGACTCAATGTTGCCGTTTTTCCAATTTTCAGAAAACATCAAATCAGAAAATAACAAATCAAACAACCAACCAGATTCATTACCAACAAACCCATTTCAAAACACACACGAACCAATACAAGAAACCGTCAAATTCACAAACATCAACTTTGAATCACCACAACAAAACAATTCGTCAATGGTGACATTGAAACCGCAAGCAAACGTACTTGTCCCGTTGACTCAAACAAAGAATTAAGTGAGTAGATTGTAGTTCGGATTTTGTTGGAGGTTTATTCTCAACGTTAGCGACGGTAGCTTGCTACCAACGAAATGGGACGGGAAAAGTATTGGTATTCCAAACCGTCACCCGTCGGCATAGCCGACAATAGCCGCGAAGCGGCGCGGACTGGAACGCGGGCGTCCCGCCCGCCTAAGTGCATTAGGCAACCGAACCAGTTTGGAAGGAACGCCAAGACATGTTGGAGGACATTTGCCAAACCGTTTTAGCGTTCAGTTCAAACTTGTTCGGTTATATTACGCACAGTGGCGGGCGGGACGCCCGCGTTCCAGTCCGTCGCCGCTTCGCAGCGAACTTATGTGGCATAACGAGAAGCAACGCCCTACGTTATGGTATTTTGTCCTTTCAGGGCGTTGATGCAGCGCATTGATAAAAGCCGCAATAGGATGCCCCAACAAAAAACGAAATAATCAGAAAAATACTGATTATTTCAGTTTTTGTGGGAGAGTTATATTTGAAAGGAAATCTCCGATTTATCAGTACCCTGAAAGGGTCAAATATCATAGTGCGGCTTACATATTATATTACTAGCCCCGAAGGGGCGGCAAGCATTAGCACGGGGCATCGCCCCGTGAATCGGAATCGCGATATATTCAAGCCCTGTAAGGGCGCAAGCCGTTAGACGCTTCTTTGCTTTCGCCCTTACAGGGCTAAAATTTATTATCAACAATTCACGGGGCGATGCCCCGTGCTAATGCTGAAGCCCTTTCAGGGCATTGATACAGTGCTTGATAAAAGTCACAATGTAAAATCCCAACAAAAAACGAAATAATCAGAAAAATATTCTCACCCTTACCTTCCATTAACTTCCTGTGAAAAATCCCCCAGCAATCATGCACGAACAAATTGAAAACTTGGCAGTAGTAACCGTGTTCAACAAAACCGAAAATTATGAATGAGGATACGCAAGCGTTATTACGGTATTTGATTTCGGAGGGTGGTTCGGATTTACATTTGGCGGCTGATAATCCTCCGATGATTCGTATACACGGCAAACTTGTTCCTTTGGCGGATCAGCCTGTTTTGTCTGCTTCGGATACGCAATTGATAATTTCTCAACTTGTGCTTGAGTCTGAGATGCATGAGTTGCAGCGTAGCGGTGAGCTTGACGCGGCGATTGAGCTTGAAGGCGGCTACCGTATTCGCATCAACGCCTACCGGCAACAAGGCTCTTACGCTGCCGCGATCAGATTGTTGCCGAACAAGTTTTTTGACTTTAAGGAGCTGGGATTACCGATCAATGTACTTGAGCATATTTGTCAACTGCACTCCGGTCTCGTACTCGTAACAGGCGCAACAAGCAGCGGCAAATCGACAACAATTGCCAGTATTGTTAATCGCATAAATCAAGAGCGGTATTGTCATATTCATACCATAGAAGACCCTGTTGAGTATCGGCATCGCAGCATGAGATCGTATGTAACTCAACGCGAAGTCGGCAAAGATACCTCAACTTTCGGCGAGGCGTTGAGGCGTTCGATGCGTGAAGACCCCGATGTGATTGTGATTGGTGAAATGCGTGATTTGGAAACGATGTCGGCTGCTTTGACTCTGGCGGAAACAGGACATTTGACATTTGCAACCTTACACACATCAACCGCCATACAAACCGTATCGCGAATCGTCAGCGCATTCCCAGCAGCCCAACAACCACAAATCCGTGTCCAACTCGCGTCAACATTGCAATACGCAATTTGTCAAAAACTTATTGCTTGGGACAATGGAAAAGGGCGGTCGCTTGTCGCGGAAATTTTGTACGTCAATTCAGCCGTGAGAGCAATGATTCGCGACGAAAAAACACACCAAATTATGAACGTCATGCAGACAAACTACGAACAAGGAATGAGAACCCTCGACCAATCACTCGACGATACAATCAAAAAAGGTCACATATCCGCAAAAAACGCCAAACTTTACAGAGAATAAATATGAAGGTTGCCGGAATAGATTATGGTGAAGTTCGTATCGGGGTGGCTATCAGCGATCCTGAACGGCTTATCGCGTTTCCTTTGCAAACTTACGTCCGTTCAACTCCCGAACGCGACGCGGAGTTTTTTTTGTCGCTCGTCAAAGATGAGCAAATATCGCAATTCGTAATCGGTATTCCGCTTCATTTGAGTGGTGACGAAAGCGAAGAATCGGCGGAGGTGTTGTTGTTTGGGAGTTGGCTTGGCAATTTAACGGGGTTAAAAATCGATTATTTTGACGAGCGTTTCACGAGTGTTGAGGCGGAGAAAATTTTGCGCAAGGCAAAATTGACCGACAAGAAACGCAAAGAACGTCGTGATATGATTGCCGCGCAACTTATCTTGTCCGCCTATCTTGAAGCAGGTTGTCAAGGAATTTCCGATTATTACGATATTAACGATTGATTTTCTAATTTTTTTGTCATAATTTGACGATTCTGAAATTTGGACTCAAGTAGGCTCGAATAGGTTTTGGGTTTTATTTTGTGGTTGGCTAAAAATTTTTCAGGTGTTGTCAAAATGATTAGAAAATTTGTGTTGGTATTTTTTGTGTTGGTTGTGGTTTCCGGTTGTCAGAATGTTTTGTTTACTGCGCTTGTTTTGGTGCGTGGTACGGATGTTCAGCCGGAGTGTGAGTTGTTTACGCGGGCGAAGTCTGAGACGCGTGTTGCTGTTGTTTGTTATTCGATTGCGCCGAGTCAATATGAAGTTCAGAATGCGCCGCGAGTGATTGGGCAGCAGGTTGGCAAGTTGATTGATAATCATTGTGCGAATAAGTTGATTCGTGTTGTTGATTCGGTGAAGGTTGATGCGTGGTTGGACAATTGCAGCAATGATTTTGATGATATTTTGCAAGTTGGACGTGATTCTAATATTGAGGCAGACATGGTGTTGGGGATAGAGATAATTGATTTCCAGACGCGGGACAAAAAATCGCATTTTCAGATTCAGGGGCGTTGTACTGCAAAACTCACGGTCAAAGATTGCAAAACCGGTGAGGTTCTCTACTCACAAATGATCAACGTAATCGACCCGCCCGACGTGCCGATTCAAGGAGGCAGCGCAGGAACAGAAGCGGCATTCAGACCAAAATTTATCAAAACCGTATCCGAACAAATCGGATACAAATTCCACCCGCACGACCAACACAAAGCCCGACGAATACAAGCAGACTCACTAGATATGTTTTGAAAAAAATATAATCTCGACGTATTGAGATTCGCTGTGTACATAAACGCCGCCAACGTTAGCGACGGAGGCTTGCCCCCGACGAGATGTGGCGTAAAACGTGGCGGTTTACCGATACGCCAAATGTTGTAGGGGCGAGGCTTGCCCTCGTCCCGATGGGGTGTGAAATGTGTTGGTAACGTAAGGTGGGTAACCGACCGCCGGGCGGTTGCGTCGCCAGTGAATCATTATCGCTCGCCGACAATTGGGGCGGAAAACGCACAGGTAAAACCAACCC
Organism: Planctomycetaceae bacterium; assembly: GCA_031274045.1. GTDB lineage: Bacteria > Planctomycetota > Planctomycetia > Pirellulales > Thermoguttaceae > WRKP01. Next base: position 5,135 of record JAISQS010000264.1, read on the forward strand.
GCCCCAACGGGGCAAAAAGCCCATAGCACAGGGCAACGCCCTGTGAAAAATCGCCCCAAATAACCCTCGCCCTGAAAGGGCAAAAGCCAAAAGGTACACCAAAACGCATTGGCAATTCTCGTCAGTGTTTTGGGAATGGAGGTTTTGGTTTTGGGCGGTAGAAATATTAAAACGTTTCCCGCCTCTTTGGGGACGAGGGCAAGCCTCGCCCCTACAATACGAACATGTTGCCTACCTTACGATCACCAACACGTTCCGCGCCCCGTCTTGTCGCGAGCAAGCTCCGTCGCTAACGTTGATGTTTGTTCATTTTGGTGAGGGTTTTCTCAATGGTTAGTTCTTGTTCTACGATTTCTGCGGCGGCGGGCAATGCCTCAACGATTGTGTGGAGGATATGTTCTTGACCAATCTTATCAAGTAAGCCGTATTTTCGCATTACGTTTTCGGGTTGTGTACGCAATCCGGTTAGTAAAATTGTCATATTGGTTTTTGCGGCGCGGTCGAGTAATTCTTCAAGTGCGCTCACACCTGTTAAATCCATCATTGGCATATTTCTCATTCTCAAAATAATTACGCGGCATTTGATACCGGACATTGCGGCTTGGAATTTTGACGCGGCACCAAAGAAAAACGGTCCGTAGATTTCGTAAACATGCACCCCATCCGGCACCTCAAATAACCGCAACGCCAACGGGTCTTCATCAGGATCATCATCGCACAATTTGTACAATCGATGATCAACCGTTCCCATGTCAAACGTCCCTTCCATTCGCCTCATAAATAAAAACGATGCCAATATCAAACCGACCGGAATCGCTATCGTCAAATCAAGCAACACCGTCAACAAAAACGTAATCAACATCACCGCAACATCACTTTTCGGCGCACGAAATAATACTCTTGAAAACATGCGGAATTGACTCATGTTGATTGCAACCATGATCAAAATTCCGCCCAATGCCGGAAGCGGAATTTTTGCCGCGTACTTCCCAAAACAGATCACAATTATAAATAGCGTAATTGCGTGAATTATCCCCGCAATCGGCGTTCTGCCTCCGTTGCGGATGTTGGTTGCGGTTCGTGCGATTGCGCCTGTTGCCGGTATGCCGCCGAAAAACGGAACTACCATATTCGCCAAACCCTGCGCAACAAGCTCCGTATTCGACCGCAACTTCGTACCAATCATACCGTCTGCAACAACCGCCGAAAGCAGCGACTCTATTGCCCCAAGCATTGCGATGGTTACGGCTGCGATAAATATCGGCGATATTTTTGACCAATCGAATTCGGGTATTGAAAATTGCGGGAAACCGAGCCGCAGCTCCGTCGCAGGACGACCGACCGTTTGACCTATCGTATCAACAGGCAACTGAAATATTGCAACAATTAACGTACAAATAATAACCGCAAACAAAGAACCCGGAACACGCTTCGTAATACAAGGCACAACCAATATCGTCAAAACCGAAAGAACCGAAATAAACGCAGACCAAAAATTTATCGAACCCGAATGCCTGTAAAAAAAGAATAATTGCCCGACAAATTCAGACGGCACTTTGATATTTTCATCCCAATGAAAACCGAATAATTGCGGAATTTGCGAAGTTGCAATAACGACAGCGATACCGGCAGTGAATCCCAATGTAACCGGATACGGAATGTACTTTATCAAACTGCCAACTCCCGAAAGCCCCATAATAACAAGAAGAACCCCCGCAAGTATAGTCGCAACCCATAACCCCTGTATGCCTTGCGACTGTACAATACCGTAAACAATAACAATAAACGCTCCGGTAGGTCCGCCAATTTGTACGGGCGAACCGCTGAATATCGAAATAATAAGTCCGGCAATTATCGCAGTATACAACCCCTGCTCAACCGTAACCCCAGATGCAAGCCCAAACGCAATCGCAAGCGGAAGAGCAACAATACCAACAATAACTCCTGCTACAAGATCATTAAAAAATTGCCGTAACGTGTAGCCTTCACGAAATACGGACAAAAGTTGCGGACGAAAAACCATGATGGTCTGTAATCTTGAGAATTACAAAAAAAAGAAATATTAAAAGTTAAAATTAAAACAAAAAAATCAGCCCCACCGAAGGGCACCACAAAAAATAAACGGTAATACATCAGCGAAATATCCGCTATCATCGACCTTATTTATAACCTTATTTTTCCTAACAAAACAACCTTAGTAGCCCGTGAATCCCCCACAAACATAACCTTATTACCTTATTATTTCCCAATCCGTTCTATGTTTTCGTGTTATTACATTCCGTTAGGAATGTATCGCTCGGTAGAAAATAAGCCCCCACCGAGTCCCTGCATTCCGTAGGAATGCAACCCCGTGACTTGCCCGATGGTAGCATTCCTACGGAATGCTCGTTTATGTGAGGACATCATTTTCTACCGAGCGATGCAAACCTACGGCTTGCAAAACTAGGATATTACATGGTTACTAAGGTTGTTTTTATGAGGAAATAAGGTTGTAAATAAGGTTTGTTTCACTACAGCGTTGAGGCTTTTCACTGATATGTTACCATTTTATGAACGTTGATTATTTTTTATTCAGGATGGAATCAATTTTTTCTTCAATTCGACTGAATTGATTTTC
>JAISQS010000278.1 GCA_031274045.1 Planctomycetaceae bacterium
GGCATATCATATTCGTCAACCAACACAACAACCTGCATGCCCGTCTTAACATGCAAAATCTCTAATAACTCATCGAAGCAATCGGAAGCAAATTGTGCAGAGAGCACTACCTGGTGTCGAGCGGCTATTCGTTTCAGGTAATTCAGCGTACTAATCTCCATCTCTTCCGCCGTCGTATGCTTAATACTGCTCCAATCAATCTTGATAACAGGATGTTTTTGCGTCCAATCCCATTTGTCGTAAATATAAAGTCCTTCAAACAACTCCTTGTTGCCCGAAAAAATCTTCTCCATCGTACTCAAAAGTAACGATTTTCCAAAACGACGCGGACGGGAAAGAAAAAACGTCTTGCCCGACGTTATCATTCGATAAATATCTTCCGTCTTGTCAACGTACAAATAATTATTGTTTCGCAAATCGCAGAACGATTGTATGCCGATAGGTAAAAGTTGCATAATAGTATTTGGGGAAAAATGTGGTGATTAAAAAATCGGTTAATTTAATAATTGACCCAATAATCTTTAATCATGTTCAACATCAAGTAAATTAACACGACTTTGGTTTATCAATGATTTAATTATTTTTTGTGTTTTGTTATTTGTGAGGATATTGGCAAAAACTTTTTCAAAATCAGTAAAATTATGGACAACATGATCCGGCGGCAGTAATCGTGCGGTTGTTCCATTGGGTAAAACTATCGGGGTGTCGTAGTCACTGATTTTTATTGTGTCTGTTGCCAACTCTTGCAACTTTTTATCCATCAGTTTATCCGCCTTCTCAACATCACTATAATCGTAGATAAAAATCGGATATGGCGGTTTTACTGTTGCTGTTCTCAAAAGACCGTAACGGTAGTAATCCAATTTAGGCGCGATAATATAAAACGTACTGAATAAGATCATATTATCACTATACGTTTTTACTTCGCCTAGTAACGAGCCGTTAGTCTTTTTTTGAAGTAATTCCGCTTGCGATTCCATTAACCCCAGCGGCGTTTCTTCATAATCGTCAAAGTTGACGGATTGCCAAAGGTCTTTCTCTTTTATTGTTGCTGATATTACTGACATAATTATTTCTCCTGAAGTTCTAAAAGGATGGGATAATGATCGGATATCCCGTTATTTTTCCGACGCAAATCGAAGTTTAGTATATTGTGTAACACTGTAAATTTGTAATTATATTTTTTCAAAATAGCCGGTCGCAAAAGTACCTGATCATAGTTGTTCCAATAAAAACCATCACTATCCGGTGAATGATGGTAATATGTTCCATAAACTTCGTTACCAATACCGGAATAATTTTTCCATGACGGATTAAAAAAGTAATCGTATTTTTCCATTTGAAATTGGCGTTGTTCTTTTAATGCGATTTCTTCTGAGCAAACAGAATTAAATCCTGCTACTGATACCATTCCGTGATCAAACGGATTCATGTTGAAATCCCCAATAAGAATCATGTCTTGTTTTGGATACGCTTCACGAATTTCACGCATATAATCTATTGATACCGTAATTTGTGTATTAGGGTTTGCATGATTTTTTGAAATCAAATGAACTACGCCAACCAATAATTTTTGTTTGCCAAAAGTCAAACGATATACAAAAAGTCTGTTTTTATATTCCTGAATTAAGGAACATCCTAACGTTTCAGAAATAATGCAACTGTATATCTTGGGACGCTCATAAATTTTTCCGGCAAGAACTTTGTAAGAATTTTGTAGCTCTGTAATATTTTCTTGCGGACATTCTGCGAGAAATAAAATATCAGCCTGAACTCGTTTGACCAATTCGACAATATAACAAAAATTTTTGTTCAGTTTTATGTTCCAAAAAGCGATCTTCATATTGGTATTTTTCCTTAATATACTGTCAGTTGATTAATATTGTATTTTTGTGATTTATTATTTTTTAACATTCAAGTTGCTAATTTTATATTAATGATCGTTTCCAATTACATCAATCAATTCCAATCGCGTTTTTTATTTTCGTCTCAACTTCTTTTGCGAAACTATAAAATTTCTCTGCTTCATTCTTGTCAGGAATGCCATCGGGCAATATACCTAAACCACCCGGATAACGTTCGTCTGTGTAAAGTTGAGAAAGGAGATCCAATATATCGTTATCCAATTCAAAGTTTTTAATCGGACAGATCAGTTTATTCAATTTGACAAGATCGTGAATTTTTATAACAGGCATTCCATTGGCGACCATGAAAGCCTTGAGATATTTTTCTACTGCTTGTTGGCAATGAAATGCTGTTACGTTGGTCAAGTCGTCACGACGTAGTAATTCCGATGCTGCGGCGAATCTTTGTCTGCGAAAAAATACCATTCTTTAACTTGTTCTTTAACTTGCTCGTTCATAGATAATTTTCCCTTTTTGTTCGATTTCGTTGACGATATCGTAACCGCGTTCTTTGACAATTCGTAGTTCCTTGCGTGAATAGATGATCAAATCTTTTGCATAGTCAATATCACGCAATACCCTTCGCAATGCCAACGCTCTACCCATTTTTTCCTTGTACGACGAGACGACAACATCGTTATCGATAACAACCATCAGATCAATATCACTATCTTTTGTCGCGGTTCCATTGGCGTACGAACCAAAAAGAACAATACGCAAAATCGGATACTCCGACCCAAGAAGACGCTCAACAATCCCATCCAATACAGTACCAATATCCGAATTTATATTTGACATTTTTGAACCTCCATTACTTCGTTGTACGACAAGTATAAAACGAAAACAAAAAGTCTAATTGTTATCGATATAATTGTCTTTATTGATAATTGTCTTTATTGCAAAACAGTATTTTGTATTGTTTGTCGCAACGTCTTACTTACTAAGTCTAAATCGTTACCGTCATGCACGCCTCCGAGTCAATCCGTTGCCATACACCAACACATCAACCGGTTCGGTTCAAGGAGAGACTGTTATGGCAATGGCGAGAGTATTTTTACCGGTCCGATCAAACTTGACGGCATCAATTTAGAGTCGGCTTTATAACCGCCGTTCCATGTTGACCATGTTACTCGTTTATCCGCCGGCAACGCCGCGTCACCGATCAGGCGGTTTGCCCAGAGATTCGCAACCTCAACCCGTAACTCGTTCTCCCCATCCTTAACATCATCCGTAATCTCAAGCCGGTACGGCGCAATCCAACACGTGCCAACCAACTTGCCGTTAAGATGGACACGCGCCATCACTTCAACATTGCCGAGATCAAGGAACAACGGTTGGTTGTTTTGTTTTTTGATGTTAAATGTCTTCTGGTAGGTTGCAATGCCGGAGAAATATTTGATGCCGTCTTCGGGGTGTTTTGACAAATCGGTCAATTGGGCAAACTCCGCTTTTTCCGGTGCGCCGCGTTTCGGCTCAAAGAACACCGTCCAATCTTTGTCCAACTCCAAAACCGTTCGCGGCAATTCCGTCTTTTGCCAAACCGGTAAACTTGCGTCGGCTCCGTGTTGATCGAAAATCACGAACACCGACTCGGAACCTTCAAGGAACAAATTCAATGTTGTTTGACCTTTTGATTTGTTCTCAGTTGTCGGCGGGGTGCGAAATTTTTTGCCGGTCTGCGGATTCCAAATCGACGCTTTTTTGTCGGTGACGCGGAATGAAACGTCCGCTTGAAACGGTTCGTTCTTTTTGTTCGCGACAAAATAAATTTCCGTCTCGCCGTCTTGCCGGTGGAAGAACCGTAGCGATTCGTTCGGCGAAACAAAATCTTCCGCCAAGCCCTCCGCCGCAAGAATCTTCGCCGTGAATTGATAGTCGGGATACAACTCTGCCCCCGCCCCGCCCGCCGCCGCACCGGAATATTCCGCAACCGACCACGGACTCATTCCGAAATCGCCAAGAACTTTTGCCGCTTGCCGCCAATCCTTGCCGTCTTGCGAAGAGTTCCATGTTGCGTCGGTTGTCATTTGAATTAGTGCGGTTTCTCCGTTTTTGTCAATCGTTCGGACAACAAAATTTGCGATCAACCCTGCCGGATTCCGTAAATCGCTGGGCGAATTAACGGCTTCCAACTCAATGACATTTTCGCCCGACTTCAAAATCTCCGCAAACGAGACAATTTTGAGCGGTGACGGATACGAAGTTTTATAAACTTCCTTCCCGTTGATTTTGACGGTCAAATCATTGTCGGCGGTCGCGAGGAATCGGGCATCGTCGATTTTTGCCCCTTCGGGAAGTGAGAATGTTTTTCGGAAAAACCGCGTTCCCGACGGCGCGTCGTGAGCCGGATTTCCTTCGGGAAACCAAATCCATTTTGCCCCTGCCATCCGAAGCGGCACGCCCGTCACGTTCTCTCTCGGCAACGTAATGATTTTTCCTTGATGATAAACGCGGGTTTCCGATTTCGCGGTCGGTGTTGTTGTTCCCCATAACATTCCGGCAACCATACGGACTTCTTCGTCAGCTGTCGGACGATGTTGAGCAAGTGTCGGACGAGATAAATCAAAGTATTTTTGCAAACTCGGCGATTTTTTCGGCGGTAAACCGACCACTGTTGCCCCCATGTGGACAAGTTGCTCAATTTTCCACGAAAGATCCGGTGTCATTGTCTCGACATTCGGAAGGACGAGCAGCCGATATTCTGTCGCATTCGGATTTTTTTTTCCAAATGTAACCGGAAGTTCCCTATTTATACCGCCAACCCAAAAAGTATTTCCCTGTTTACTTGCAAAAGATATCCGACCGTTTTCGACCAACGCATATTTTATAAGAGTGTCGGGGTCGCAGGCATCGAAGCGGTAACCGCGTTGATCTTGAATGTTGCCGGAGCCGGTCAATGCCGAAGCGGGGGGCGTGAAGACTTGCGGCGAGCCTTCCGGCAGCAGATAAAGAACATCGGCGACGGCTTTTCCTTGTTGCAGGAGATGTTGGCATCGGGCAAGGTAACGGTGATAGTCCGCGACGAGATTCCACCACGT
>JAISQS010000346.1 GCA_031274045.1 Planctomycetaceae bacterium
GAGTGTTTGTGATGTGTTGCGTGAGGTGATTAACGTATCTCAAATTGATCCGAAGTTAGTTGCGTCGGTGACTTGCACCGGTCACGGCAACGGACTTTATCTTGTTGCGAAAGACGGCACGCCCGCACGCAACGGCATCATCTCTTCGGACGGGCGAGCGCGAAAATATATCGAAGAGTGGACGGCGGACGATGTGCTTGGAAAAATTTTGCCAAAGACAATGCAGAATATTTGGGCGGCACAACCAAACGCGCTTTTACGTTGGCTAATTGACAACGAGCCGGAGACGATGAAGAACGTACAATATTTATTTATGGTCAAAGATTTCATTCGTTATTGTTTGACTGGCGAGGCGTATATGGAATTGACCGACATGTCCGCGACGAGCCTCATCAATGTCGGTACGGCTGATTATGATGATGAAGTTTTAGGTGTTTGGGGGCTTTCTGATTGGAAGCATATTATGCCGCCGATTAAGCGTTCGGCGGATATTTGCGGCAAAATAACAGCATCGGTTTCAAAGTTGACCGGATTGGTTGAGGGGACACCGGTGGCTGGCGGTATGTTTGATATAGATGCGTGCGGATTGGCGGTGGGGATGACGGATGAGTCAAGATTTTGCATGGTTGCCGGAACGTGGGGAAACAATCAATTCATCTCAAAGAAACCGATTATTGATCGCGACGTGTTTATGACAACATGCTACAGTATTGACGGGTATTATCTCGTGCTTGAGGGGAGTGCAACTTCCGCAAGCAATCTCGAATGGTTCGTCACACAATTCTTTGAAGGCGACAAGGAACTCCTAAAAATTAAAGGGATGACAAAGAGTATTTATGATCATTGTAGTGAGTTGGTTTCTTTGACGGAGGTGGCGGATACTGGGATTACGTTTATTCCGTATTTGTACGGCAATCCTGTTCATCTTGATGCGAAGGCGTGTTTGATAGGGCTTGACGGACGGCACACGCGACCGCAAGTTATGCGTGCGGTATTTGAGGGAGTAGTTTTTGGTCATCGTTGGCATACGGAGCGGTTGTTTAGATTCAGGGACAAGCCTGACACGATTAGATTGACGGGCGGTGCAGTAAACAGTGATGTTTGGGCACAAATGTTCGCGGATATTTTGCAGATACCGATTGAGATTCCGGCGGGGACGGAGTTGGGCTGCTTGGGCGCGTCAATTTGCGGCGCGGTTGCGGCTGGCTTGTACAATTCATACAACGAAGCTTGCGAAAAAATGGTAAAAGTCGCTCGCAGATTCCAACCGAATCCAAATAACGCAAACATATACAACGCAAAATATAACCGATACAAAAAAATACTAGAAACACTAGCACCCGCATGGAAAGAGCTAAAACCATACGATAACAAATAAGCTACTGAGGTTGTTTAAGCTACTGAGGTTGTTTTGTTAAGAAAATAAGGCGGCAATAAGGCGGGAAACGTATTAATATTCCAAACCGTCACCCCGTCGGCGCAGCCGACAATTGCCGCGAAGCGGCATGGACTGGAACGCGGGCATCCCGCCCGCCTCTATGTGTAATAGAACCAAAAAAGTTTGGAAGGAACGCCAAACGTGTTGGTGATCGTAAGGTAGTCAACCGACCGCTGGGCGGTTACGTTTTCGGCGAGCGGAGCAAGCCGAAAACAGTGGGGCGGAACACGCATTGACAAAACCAAAACGTTCAAAACGTGGGGCGTTTTGGTTTTACCGGTGCGTTTTGGCGATCCAGTTGTCGGCGTGCGCCGACGTAACCGCCTGGCGGTCGGTTGTCCACCTTACGATCACCAATGTTTATGGTGTATCGGGGTTCCAATCGCCGTAGTTTTGGAGGTAGTTGTGTATATCTTTCGCAGCCGCTCGCCCTGCGCCCATTGCCAAGATAACAGTCGCAGAACCGGTGACAATATCGCCGCCAGCCCATACGAGTTTTTTTGTTGTCCGCCCCGTTGCCTCGTCCGCGACAATATAGCCCCGCGCGTTCAGGTTTATCTCAGGAGTGCTTTTTGTCAAAAGAGGATTCGCAAGCGCACCCGCCGCAATAATCACACAATCCGTCTCAAACTCAAACTCTGAGTTTGGAATTTTTATTGGTCGTCTTCTGCCCGACGTGTCCGGTTCGCCGAGTTCCATTTTATCGCAGAGCATAGATTTTACGCGTCCGTTGTTGTCGCCGAGATATTTTATGGGGTTTGTTAGGTACAGAAATTCGATCCCTTCTTCTTCGGCGTGGTGTATCTCTTCGCTTCTCGCGGGCAACTCCGCGCGGGAACGTCTATACACGATTTTGACCGAATCCGCACCAAGACGCATTGCGCTTCTTGCCGCATCCATCGCAACATTCCCCCCGCCGATTACGCTCACATTTTTGCCCCGCACAATCGGAGTATCGCAATTCGGAAAGTCGTATGCTTTCATTAAATTTGATCGAGTCAAATATTCATTTGCCGAATACACACCGCTCAAATCTTCTCCCTCCGTACCCAAAAACATCGGCAAACCCGCACCAACCCCAATAAACACCGCGTCAAAATTATCTTCGTTTAACAGCTCGTCAATCGTTATTGTTTTTCCGATGACTTGATTGAGTTCGATTTTTACGCCGAGCTTGACGAGGTAATCGACTTCATTTTGCACAATACTTTTCGGCAATCTAAATTCGGGTATTCCGTACATTAGAACGCCTCCTGCTTTGTGAAATGCTTCGAATATGGTGACGTTGTATCCTTGCATTACGAGGTCTCCGGCGACGGTTAGCCCTGATGGTCCTGCGCCGATGACGGCGATATTTTTGTTGTTGCTTGGTTTTTTTGCGGGGATTTCAACAAGATTGTTTTCGCGTTCGTAGTCGGCGGCGAATCTTTCGCAGCGTCCGATTGCGACGGATTCAAATTTTTTTCCAAGAATACATTTCGATTCGCATTGAGATTCTTGCGGGCAGACGCGTCCGCAGACGGCGGGCAAGGCGTTCGATTCTTTTATCTTTCTTGCGGCGGCGGCGAACTCACCATTTTTCAAGAGCGTGAGGAATGCCGGAATATTCACGTTCACCGGACAGCCGTCAACACAAGCAGGCTTCTTACAATTCAGACAACGGCTGGCTTCGGTTGTTGCCATGCTTGGTGAGTAACCGAGTGGTACTTCGAGAAAGTTTCGTGCGCGGATTTTTGGGTCTTGTTCCGGCATTGGGGTTCGAGCTTGCCGTTGTGATTTGTTTTGTGTCGGGTTGTTTGGGGTTATTTGTGGAGTGTCTGTTTGGGTTGGGTTACACATATTATTAGGTAGTTTTTAGTAGGTAGTTTTTAGTTTTTAGTGTGCGATTTTGCTATCACTAAAAACCAACTCATCTTGTTTGCGAGTCTACACAAGCAGGATGCTTGTGTCATTTTGCTGACAATTTGCAAAAACAGACGCAAATATTAGGGCAATACTACGCCCTCGTTATACCACACATCTTTTCTGGTCTATCATTATTTTTTACGTTGATACCACGAATCGCTTCGCATTTGCGTGTTCGGTTTGGATTGGAACAACAATTTGCGTGTTCGGTTTGGAACAACACCGGAGGTGTTGAATATTGATAACCCCGTGCAAGCGGAGCGCAGCACGGGGGAACACGGTACAAACTCGCACGAACCTCGTAGGGGTTCAACTATACCGATTAACTCTGACGCTCGCACAAGCGACACTTTAAAGCGTGTGA
>JAISQS010000425.1 GCA_031274045.1 Planctomycetaceae bacterium
TAAGGGTGGGGAAATTTGTACCAGTTGCGAGTCGTTTGTGACTCAATATCCGTAGCTCAAATCGGTAACAAAATCATATTGATTACGATTGCGAAAGGGAATTTTCAAGTGTAAAAAGTATAATTTATCAGCGAAATATCCGCTCTAATCAACCTTATTTATAACCTTTTTTAGCACGCAGATAACGCAGATTTTAATGATATTCGCAGATAAAGAATTGTTATACAGGCGTTTTACAGCGTTTATATTGAGAATCTGCGTAAATCCTGATGATCTGCGCCATCTGCGTGCCAAAAAAGGTTTGCTTTACTACCGCGTCGCCAATTTTCACTGACACATACAGTCTGTATAATCCGTTGACAAACAACAACAATAAAACATTCTTTTGATTATTCCCTCGACCGATAACCGGAATTTTATCGTGTAGATTGACAATATATGATTGTTGCGGATAATTAGCCGCTGTTTGAAAAATACGCTTTTGCGGATTTTTGAATTGACGTGATTTGGTGAGCGGATACTTGTGTAGCGGCGGCTCAAATGCGACCAGTTTATTAAAGTGTATTTGAAAATTCCGATACGAATCGGCGGCATCGTGCCGAAATTAAATTTCACAAAAAGGCAATTTGCAAAAAACATACGCGACACAACACGTAAGTAATCCGGCGGACGACTGCCTATAAACATTAACGAAGGCTCAATCGTACGCAGTTAAAAATTGCCTGAAACCAAAAAGAAAAAAATGAGTAAAACAAATATTTCACGTTTTTCCTTGATCGTAGCTGCGATATGCTTGATCATAGGAATTACAATCGCCCAAAGAACCAACGCAAACGCAAATAAAAAACTGGATGACGCAAATACCATAGAACAAATCGAATCGTATCTGCTCTCTTTTGAGGGAGAACGCAATAAAAAGTTGCAAGAGTTGGCAGTCGCTTCCGAAGCTGAATTGTCAAAGCTGACTCCCGAAGACCAGAATAAAAAAATCAGCGAATTTCAAAAAATAAGTTTAGCAACAAGAAAGGAGATCGCAAACGAAAGTATCCGCGCCGGTGAAAAAATACTCACCATCGCAAAAAACGATGACGAAAAATTCATCGCGTATAAATACATCATCACAAACTATTCAAGACTCGACTCCATATTCATCGGCGACACAATCAGGAAGCAGGTTGAGGACAAAAAATTAGACGGAGCGAACCCTGAACACTCCGATAAAATCAAAGAGATTATCATCAACATACTAAGCGATTCTCCAAGTAACGAATATCGGACAAAACTTGATGATTTGATTGCCAAGCTTGAAAAGGAAGGAAAATACGACGAGATCATAAACGAAATTAAACTTGAAAGACTCGGTCACTCCATAGCAGTTCTCAGTACAAAATTCTCCGCCGACAAATTCAACAAAACCAAATCGGAACTGAAAAAATTGCTCAAAGGCGAATCGCCGCAAGTTGCTTATACGATGATTAGCGAGCTGTTGGATGTTGCGGCATCGGACAATGCTGTTGCGGCGGATCCGCAGAGTATTGCAAAAAACGTCAAGGAATTTACCGACTTCGCTAACTCCGAAGACTTCAGCAAAGAAGCCGACGCGAGAAGTGAATTGGCGAAAGATATCACTGCTTTGTCCAGTCGGTTACCCGGTGCGGAGTTGAAGTTGTATGGTCGCACGATTGATGATAAAGATTTCGATTGGGCTGCGTTGAGGGGTAAGGTTGTGCTTGTCAATTTCACCGCTACGTGGTGTATTTATTGCAAACTTGAAATACCGAACTTGCTCAAATTGTACGAGCAATATCACAGTAAAGGATTCGAAATCGTGTCGGTTTATATCTTCGAGCATGGCGAGACGGATGCGGCTGTCAGTGCCGTTAAGAAAGCTGTAAGCGATGAGAAGATTCCTTGGATAATTGTTAGTGAGGCTTTGACCGAAAAAAGTAAACTCGAAAAACAGAGCGAAAAATATAACATCATGGGCGTGCCGACAATGCTGCTCATCGACAAAAACGGCAAAGTAACAGCAACAAACATTCAAGGAAAAACTTTGAGTGATAAGTTAGCTGAATTGTTCGATAAGAAGTAGAGTTGTCGATAATATGTAGAGTTGTCGATAATGAAGTAGAAGAAGTCATGCCGAAGCCGCCGCAGTAATATTTTTTGACCCCGCACAAAAATAATCCAACAACACAACATATCGCTAAAACGGTTTCGGTATACTTTTCATTTTCCGCCTCCCCCCCTTGAAAGAGATTGAATACAGGTTAAATTACCGCTTCGTTTTTGTGGTTTTTTTGTTCTTTGTTTTTTTGGAAAGATTGGAAAAATTCCATGCACCTCTAGCTCAATTGGATAGAGTATCGGTCTACGGAACCGAGGGTTGCCCGTTCGAATCGGGCGAGGTGTATTTTTTATGTCCTGATTATTTCTGATTATTTGTGTTTTAGTTTGCGGGCAAAATCGCAATGCTATCTCAAAAAAACCGAATGCTGTAATTGCCTCTCGTTCTCTTTATTAGTTTAAAAATTCCTGATTATTTTGTTTGTAATACATCAGTGAAAATTGACAACGCGATATTATACTTTTTACACTTGAAATTTCCTCTTTTATAAATTTACATTGAAAATTTGTACAACCAATATTGAGTCTTAATCGATTCGCAACAGATAACCAATTTCCCCTCCCTTAATAACAATGATGCTCCACACCACGCGCCCTTATACCCTTATTGTTTGAGTATAGACGCAATGCATTGCGTCTGTACTTTCAATTTCGAATCGCCAAAAGTCAAAGCACGTTGCTATATTGGATTTAATTCACCTCAAATT
>JAISQS010000510.1 GCA_031274045.1 Planctomycetaceae bacterium
TTGCCTCCTAAAATGAGGCGGGTGGAATCCGCTTTGGGGTCGCAGCCGTGAATGAACACTTTCTGGTCGTAAAAGTGAGCCATTGCGGCGGCGGTGTTCTGCTGGGTGGTGGACTTTCCAATGCCGCCCTTCCCGTAAAACGCAACTTTGCGTGTCATTTGTTTGCTCCATTTTCAACATCCAATCTCAAGCAACATCGATCACTTGACAAAGTGATCATAGATGTTGAAAGGGAGGATTATTGTTATTGTGTTTTGTAAATTTCCGTTTTTGTACGGAATATGCTGACGGAGGTGTGGCTGGAACTTTTGAGAAAGTTATTCGCAATCCATAACCTCGTGCGTCGTAAATTAGACATGGCAATTCACGTGCCAATAAAAAAAGATTGACTGGTATTTTTTGCAACTTATCGTATTGTAGGTGATTAAAATATTCAGAGAAAAACAAATTGTCCGAAACAGAAAATAAAAGCCCTACATTTAGGAAAAATGACCAAAGCAACTACGTTTTAGTAGAGCTCCGGTTTCTCGCACGCGATCAATTTAAACCGGTTAAACAATCACGCGACAATAAATGCGAGCCGGTGATTGCGCTGTGTTACATCACCGGTTATGCATGATGTCGTCGTTAAGCCGACAACGAGAGCGAACACGCATCGGCAAAACCAAAACGTCCTATGTTTTGGGCGTTTTGGTTTTGCCAATGCGTGTTCCGATCCTATTTTGGCTTTTGCCCTTTCAGGTCGAGAGTTATTGGGGGCGATTTTTCACAGGGCGTTGCCCTGTGCTATGGGCTTGTTGCCCCGTTGGGGCGTAAAAAAATTCGCCACAACGTAAAACAGTCAATACCGTTTGTCGCATAGTTATTAAGGTAAGGAATGTTGGGCGTACATCGCGAATTGGTAAAGCGCGAGTTAGTCATGGATCAATATCAGTAACAAAATTATGACGATGGTGAATGCGAATGGGAAATTTCAAGTATAAAAAGTATATATTACTATCTTTTCATGTTGATCTATGTAAAGCGAAAAAGAGTTTGGTATATTAGCGCAACGATTATTATTTGGAGCTTATGAGTGGTTTTGTTTGGGCTGTGTGAGTTTATTTGTTGTTGTGTTGTCTTCGACTATTTTGAAATTTTCGCAAACGAAGAAATACGCCAGCAGTCCGATTGACACTAACCCCACACTCACCAAAATCTCACAAATTGACGGGTAATAATTACTCCCCATGTCACCGCTCATGCCGGTTATTACTACATTGAGCCGGTTCAAAAATACGCCGAAACTTGCCATCACACCATAAACCACAAGCCAAAATCGGCTCTTTGATAACGGCGAAAAAATAATCACCAACGGCAACACCAAACCAACCACCACCTCAACCCAAAACGCCGCACTCGCAAAACTCATCTCAAAAACAAAACCCAATTTGTCACGCAAAAATAAATCACCAAAACGCAAAACCAAATAAATTATCATCGAAACCCCGCCAATACGCGAAAGCCTTTGCAAAACTCCAATCGATACAACATGCTTAAAAGAAAACGCCGCTATCGCAGTCTCAATCATAATCATTGCCGGCCCCACAAAAAATGATGATAGCAAAAAGAAAAGAAAAATTATCGGACTCCACCACAACGGATGAAGCCGCCCCTCAAGCAAAACATACAACTCACCAAGCGATGCCTGATGCATTGTCGGAATCGCAATCCCGACTATCACCAACATCGGCATCATACGGACAAAATACTTGTGAAACCCGCAAAAAAACCGCTCCGTAACAACCTCACAAAACTCCAACACCTGCACAATCGTATACGCCGATATACACCAAAAAACCTCAAATAAAACAGATTCATAACCCCACGAAACAATCGGACACCAAAAATTAAACCAACGACCAATATCCAAAAAAAGTCCAACCATAACCAACAAATACCCTATCAACGATGTCAACATCGCACCACGAACCACCGGACGCAAATAATCAATATGCAAAACATAAACAAGCAAAGCCATCCCATAACCACCACCTGCAAGCGCAACCCCACACATCACATCAAACGCTATCCAAAATCCCCAAGGACAAGAATCATCCAAATTCGTCACAAATTGAAGACCAAACACAAAACGAAGCAACATTATAAATAAACCAACCAACGCAAAAAACATCAACAAAACACGTATCGGCGTTACATAAAAATTAAAAATAAATTTGTCCGAACCTAACTTGACCTGCATAATATTAAAAAAATTAATAGTTGAATGTGTAAAAAATAATTGTAAATTACCCTTGAAATTTAAGCGTAAAAACGAATAATATAAATTGATTATTGTTTTATTTTTTTGGTGTCTGTTTTTCTTTGTCTGATTTTTCCGGTCTGTTTTTGTCGTGATTTGGTTCGGTGGTGTTGTTTGTATTTTGGGCTTTCAAATTGTTTCGCCGTTTTGTGAAGAAGTACAGCAGCGTTAGAACTGTTGCCCAAATCACGCCGAAAATCGGTGTGCAATGAGTATACGTTTCGGTGTAGGACGGAATGGTTTTTTTGGTTACGTTTGTTCGGAATCCGATTTTTTCAAAAGGTACGTCCGAAATATAAATCCAACTTGTCCCGCCAACTTCGTGTTCGCCGTAGATGTGATCGATTAGATGCGGTGAATTGTGAATGATTTTTTTTGCCTCGTTTAATAGTTCATCACGTTCGCCGAATTTCATTACTTGCTCCGGGCAAACAGACACGCAAGCCGGTGATTTGCCCTCTTTAATTCGTGCAAAACACATCACACATTTCGTAATAACCGGAATCGGTTTTGCCCATTCATATTTCGGTATCTGAAACGGACAAGCAAGCATACAATAACGACAACCAACACAATTCGCCGAATAATAAACAACTGCTCCCTCATCAGTCTTCTGCAACGCCCTCGCAAAACACGCAGACACACACGCCGGAGATTGGCAATGAAAACATTGATGCTTAACGAATCGCCAAACCGCCGAACCATCGTCCTTGTGCAACTTGAACTTCTTGATCACAGTCCAATTTTCGTCTGCAAGTTGAGCATTTTCCCCGCAAGAAGGGAACTTGCCGTCAACCCATTGGTTGTCGTTATACATCTTGCAAGCAACCGTGCAGCCGCCGCAACCAATACACTTCGTCAAATTGACCAATACTGCTTTTGACATTTAAATACCCAAATATAAAAAAACCTTTCTACAAAATATACAAATATAACTTTCGCGAACGCACCCGAGTACAAATTTCCTGATTATTTCGGATTTTGTGGGGGTGTTACATTGTATCTTTTATTCGCTGTATCAACGCCCTGAAAGGGCAACAAGCTCATAGCGTAGGGCAACGCCCTACGAAAGGGATTCACAAAC
>JAISQS010000522.1 GCA_031274045.1 Planctomycetaceae bacterium
GACTCTGATTCTGAATTTGATCAAGCTGTTACCGATGAATTTTTGCAAGCTGATTTATTGAAACGAAAATTATCTGATCAAGTCGTCGTGTCGCAAGATGAGTCTTTGGTTGTTGATGATGGAGTGTCTGTTGACGAGTCTGATTTTGAGGAGATGTCGTTGTCGGCTAAGTATGCTTGTACGGATTGTGATTTGAATTTTGATGCGCCTAGTCCGCAACTGTTCAGTTTTAACACGCCTCGCGGGATGTGTTCTTATTGCGGTGGTCTTGGTGAGCTTCATTCTTTTGATCCTGATTTATTGATTCCTAATAAATCGCGTTCATTTCAGCAAGGTTGTTTTATTCCGATTGGCAAATGGCGTGATTTGAGTCCTTGGAAACGCCACATATTTCAAGGTGTCGCGGATGCGCTTGAGCAAAAGTATAACTTGGAGCCGCATACAGTTCTGGAGACGGCGTGGGAGGAACTTCTTCCCGAAGTTCAAAAAGAGATATTGTGGGGAACTGGTGATTTGCATATTACTTTCAATTGGCGCAACGGATATACATCGCATAAATGGGGCGGAAAATTCGAAGGAATTATCCCAAAATTGCTCATCCAATACCGCGAAACAAAAAGCAAAATGCAACGGCTCTCAATGGAAAAATACATGCGGGTTGTTCCGTGTTCGTATTGCAACGGAGACAGATTAAACGAACAAGCCCGCTCGTTCAGACTTGAAACGGAATGCGGTGAATTTGAGCAAAAAAAAGTGTCGTTACCGGAATTGTGTAGGTTGTCGATAACGGATACGCAAAAATTTTTGGCGAATCTTGTCCTCACCGAAACCGGACGAATGATCGCAAATGATGCCCTCAAAGAAATCCGCAACCGGCTAGGTTTTCTTGTCAATGTCGGTCTGGGTTATCTGTCGTTGAGTCGAACCTCGCCAACGCTGTCAGGCGGCGAATTGCAACGAATCAGGTTGGCAAGTCAGATCGGCAGCGGATTGGTCGGCGTGCTGTATATTCTCGACGAACCATCAATCGGACTACACCCAAGAGACAACGACCAACTACTCGCAACTATCGCAAAATTACGCGATCTCGGCAACACTGTAATTGTTGTTGAGCATGATGAGGACACGATGAACGCGGCTGATATGCTTGTCGATTTCGGGCCAGGCCCCGGTATTCACGGCGGGCAAATTGTCGCCAATATTTCTACTGATTCATTTGATGCGGACAAAATAAAATCGGATATCAAAAATTCTCTTACGTTGAAATTTTTGACTGGAGTTGAGTCGATTCCGGTTCCACAAAAACGCCGTCCGATTACTTCAAGACGTAAACTTGTTATTCGCGGCGCGTCTCATAATAATTTGAAAAATGTTGATGTTGAGATTCCGCTTGGCGCGTTTGTTTGTGTGACCGGCGTGAGCGGTTCGGGCAAGAGTTCATTGATCAATGACATTCTTGTTGAGGCGTTAAACCGTGACTTAAATCGCGGTTATGGTAATCCGGGTAAGCATGACAGGATTGACGGGATTGATCAACTTGACAAAATGATCGCGATTGATCAGTCGCCGATTGGTCGCGGGTCTCATTCAAATCCGGCAACATACATACGTGTATTTGACGAGATACGTGCGCTCTTTGCCGAGTTGCCGGACGCGAAACTCAAAGGATACGAACCGGGCAGATTCAGCTTCAACGTGCGAGGCGGACGTTGCGAAGCGTGCGAAGGTCGCGGCACGCAAAAGTTGGAAATGGATTTTTTGGCTGACGTGTATGTCACTTGTCCGGCGTGTCAGGGACATCGATTTAACATCGAGACATTGGCAATACGTTATAAAGGAAAATCTATCGATCAGGTTTTGAACATGGCTGTTGAGGAAGCGATAGAGCATTTTGAAAATCATCCGCGAATTAAACATTATTTGTCAATGCTTAGCCGTGTTGGTCTTGGTTATATGAAGTTGGGTCAACCTTCACCGACGCTGTCGGGCGGTGAAGCTCAACGAATAAAACTTGCGAAAGAACTTGTCAAACGGAGTACAGGCAAAACCTTGTATTTATTGGATGAGCCGACGACGGGCTTGCATTTTTCGGATATAAAAATGTTGCTTGGGGTGTTGCATGAGTTTGCTGACGCGGGCAATACGGTGCTGGTTGTTGAGCATAATCTTGACGTGATCAAAACTGCTGATTGGATAATTGATCTCGGTCCCGAAGGCGGCGATGACGGCGGAAAAATTATCGCAACAGGCACGCCGGAAGATGTCATCATTTGCAGAAATTCATACACCGGACAAGCTCTAAAAAAATATTTCAATAAAACAAAACACCTAAATTCAATAAACACCAAATCAGAAAATACAGACAACACAACAAAAAATAAAAACGAATTTGCAAAGAAAAAAAATACGAATCAAGAGAGAAGTTTATTTGATATATATGATGATTCGGATAATTCAACGGACAATGAATTGATTACAAACGCGTCGAATGAGGATGCGTCATTAAACGTACAAAAAGTATCGTTGGGTTTATTGTTGTCTAATTCGATGCGTCAGGAGCCGTTGTTATTGGAGCGTGGTGAATCGGTTCGGTTGCCGGATGTGATAACTGTGCGTGGAGCTTACGAGCATAATTTGAAGGAAGTTTCGGTTGAGATAATGCGTGACAAGATGACAATTTTTTCCGGTCAGAGCGGCAGCGGCAAGTCGTCGCTTGCGTTGGATACGATTTATGCGGAGGGTCAACGGCGTTATGTTGAGAGTTTATCGAGTTATGCCCGCCAATTTATAGGTCAATTGCAGAAGCCGCATGTTGAGCGAATTGATGGTTTGTCGCCTGCGATAGCGATAGAGCAAAAGGCGGCTTCGCATTCGCCGCGAAGTACGGTTGGTACGATTACGGAGATTCAGGATTATTTGAGAGTGCTTTTTGCAAGGCTTGGCGTGCCGTATTGTCCGAATTGTAATATTCCGATTGGTACGCAGACGCTTGATGAAATTATCGGGCGGATAATGTCAATGCCGACAGCGAGCCGGTTATTGATTGCGGCTCCGTTGAATATTGATGTTGGTCAAATTTACACGGATATTTGGAAGCGGTTTCGGTTGGAGGGATTTAATCGAGTGCGGATTGATGGCTTGATTTATTCGCTTTCGGACGAGGCGGCAATACCGGAGATTGACAGACGGCGGCGGCATGATGTTGAGTTGGTGGTTGATCGAGTCGTGTTGCGTGATGATCAATCGAGTCGAATACGAATCGCTGATAGTGTTGAGAGCGCGTTGACAATCGGGCAAGGTGTGTTGCATGTAATTGAGGTTGATGATGCGGTTGAGGAGACGAGGTGGAAACGATCAATTCACAGTCAACATTTAGCGTGCGAAAAATGCGGGCGAAGTTTTGAGCGACTTACGCCGCATCATTTTTCCGCAAACTCGCCAATGGGATGGTGTCCGAATTGCGAAGGATTAGGTGTACAACAAGGCGCAAACCCCGCCGTGTTCATAAAAGATACAAAATTAACCATCGAACAAGGCGCAATAAAATTGTTCCCGAATGTAAATAACGAACTCGCAAAAGCAATGTTGACGGCTTTGGCAAAATATGCAGAAATACCGATAGACGTACCATTTGAACAACTCGACGCAAGACATAGACGGCTACTTTATCACGGCACCGGCGAACTCGATATTCACGTCAAATATGTCACAGAAAATATTGATAATGATTACGACAAAATATCAACAACAAAAAACGAATCAAAAAACGCGGCAGATGACAAGTCAAAAAACGAGTCAAAAAACGAGTCAGTGAGCAAGCCAAAGAGCGAGTCAAAGAGCAAGTCAAAGAGTGAGTCCAATATCGAGTCCAATATCGATTCAGAGAGCGAGTTTGATAGCGAGTCAGGTGACAAGTTGCAGGGTGTGGCGGGTAATGATTTGGGAGTTGGATTTGGTCGTGAGGTTCGTTTTTCGTTTCAATACAAGGGGCTTTATCCTGTGATGGATGAGGCGTCGCGTCTTGTTCCGTTTTTTCGCGGCGGAGTGGTGGAGGATGTGTTGAGTGAAGTTGAGTGTGGTGTTTGTTTGGGTAGTCGTTTGCGTGATGATGTTTCTGCGGTGCGGTTTATTGGTTATACGATGGATCAGATTTGCCGGTTTCCGTTGGGCAAGTTATTGGATATTTTTCGGGGATTGGTTTTGGGGGAGATGGAGCGGCAGGTTGCTGGTGATTTGTTGAATGAGGTGATGAATCGATTGCAATTTTTGGTTGATGTTGGTTTGGATTATTTGACGTTATCGCGGTCTGCGCCGACGTTATCGGGCGGCGAAACGCAACGTATCAGGCTTGCGGCGCAGATTGGGAGTGGTTTGGTTGGGGTGTTGTATGTGTTGGATGAGCCGACGATAGGATTGCATGTGAGGGACAATAGAAAGTTGGTTGATGCGTTGAGAAAGTTGCGTGATTTGGGGAATACGTTGATTGTGGTTGAGCATGACAAAGAAGTAATTTTAGGCGCAGATCAAATTTTAGATTTTGGTCCCAAAGCAGGAAAATACGGAGGAGAAATCGTAGCACAAGGAACCCCGCAACAAATCATAAAACAAAAAAATTCAGTCACCGGAAATTACCTAAACGGAAAAAAACAAATACCAATCCCCACAAACAGAAGAATAACAACCCAACAATCAAACTCATGCCCAACAAAAAAAAGATAAACATATCAGTGGAATTTTTCTGATTATTTCTTTTTGCGCTGGGATTCATCGTACACCGGCTTTCAACACTGAGTAATGAGTAATGAGTAATGAGTAATGAGTAATGTCAAAAAATGTAACAACACCGTAGTACCAAGTTCTCTAATTGTTCATGCAGTTTTTGAATAAAATAACTCACAGGAAGTTAATGGAAGGTGTGGGAAGAATATTTTTTTGAGAATGCGAAACGAACGAACGAAATAAACTAAGCATAACGAATTTTTATTAAAAACTCTTTCGATTGTTTTGTATTTTTTATCCGGTTTGCATATCAAAAAAAATAATTTATGTAATAACTCGTATGAAGGTAATTGAATTTAATTTTTAAAATATCCTTCAATTACCTTTCCATACCTTCCTGTAAGTTATTCCCCAAAAATTACGTATTAACAATTAGAGAACTTAGTAGTAGTTCGGTAATTATTTTTTTGGGGAGCGTAAATTGGTTACCAGTTACGGTTAAGTTTTGCAAAAACTATGTTATTACTTCACGTTAATTCGCCAACACAAAAAAATAAAAGAGTCTTTCGGTTGCCCAACGTTTTGCGACATCTTAGGGAGTTTCAACGGCGCACGGCAACTCTTCGTAAATGGCAGACGTATCATTCACGTTTTCGTTTCGCATATCCATTCCCTTGTAACACCGGGAGCGAGAGTAACAAACGGAATTGCCATTGCCGCCAACTCTCTTTCAGCGGTCATTGTGACGGTCAGTCAACCACCAAGAATTCGCCTTACTTCTTGGGCTTTCCTCGTAGTTTTCCAGCAAGGTCATTCGCCTTTTCGCGTGCGACGGACATGACACTTGTAATTGCCGCAACATTTTCCATAACGCCAAGGATTTGTGAACCTCCAGACCCTTGTACCGCAGCATCAACTTTACCGCGAATCATCTCGAAATCAGAACCGCAATTTGCTATTGTATTTGCCATCAGGTCTAATTATTCTGGGCGGATATTTGCCATAATAAACTCTCCTAATTGTTATGCATCGCAATGCAATACGCTCATGATAAGTCAAAATTTCACCGGACAAATTCGTTAATTTCGTCTTTGTAATTCGGTTTTTCCTTCTGTAATTACCTGTGCAATCTTGGAGAAGGATTCGCCAAGTTGGTTCATATTCGTGAAAATTGCGTTCTCTTCGCAACTCGCTATGTCGTGTAAAAACTTTTTGTCAGCCCCTCCGAATCCTAAAGCGGCAACCTCAATTCCATCAGCGTGACATTTTTTCGCTTCCTGAACGGCATACGGTTGATTATCCCAAACCCCATCGGCTAAAACAAGCATAAACTTTATACCATCTATATTGTCGAAACACTGTCTCGCTTCTGTAAATGGCTGTGCCGCATTGCCAACTCCGGCATCGAGATTAAGCGGAGCACCATAAATATTTTCACTCGGAATATCTGATGGTCTATTAAGAGTATCAATCGCTCGCCCGATTTCTTTGCTGTTTTGCGTTGGATAACAAAGCATCAGGACTCTATCAGCCACCATCATTAACCCAACCGAACAGTGAGTTAAATCAATTTCATTAACGAATCGATGAGCCGCTTTTATTGCTTCATTTATTGGATCACCACACATACTTCCCGATGTATCTACGGTAAGTAAAACCGTCACATGTTCCAATTCGGGTTCGGGATCTCGGTCTTTCGGGCATAAGTCCGTCCAACTCATATCGCCGGGGTTGTCCTTGCGAACAGTTAAATTTTTGTCCGTTGAACGTTGTTTGGCAGATACCTCCACCGTCCCGCTTTTGTCGTAATGATATGCAATGTCGCAGACCGCTTTACCTTTTTCGTGAGTAATTCCTGATATTACATACTTGCCGAGAATAACACAACCGCTTGGTAAAAGACCTTCTCCTTGTGTGACATAAACCTCAATTTCGTTGTCTTGTCGAGATGAAGTTCGTAATTGAAATGGACGCACTTCGCAACTCGGAATATTCGTATTGCGAGGAATAATTATCGTGTTTATGTACTTTGAGCGGTCAGCATTTTCGGCAATCATTCCGAGTGATTGTCCCGTCACGTCTCTTATTGTTCTGCGTCCTTCTAAAGTGTAACCGCTTTTGCTGCTGCTTTGTTTTGTTTCCAGCGTGTAATGTTTTTCATTTGCATCTAAATCTGCTTGAATTGCCGCTCCGATTGCTACCGCTTCATCTACGTTTATTCCGTGAAGAAGATTATCGGTGTGTTTTTTCAATTCGGATTCTACTTGCGGCATACGAGTTGAACCACCGACAAGCAATACACCATCAATGTTTTTCCAATCCATTTGTTTAGCGGCAAGTACACTTTCGCAAAGAGTAAGTGTTTGGTTAATCAAATGTTTTGTTGCATCTTCGAATTGCTCTCTTGTAATCTCATAACGTCCTTTATTGCCGTTGTAGGCGATTACAAAATTCGTAGTTGTTTTTTGCGATAATGTTTTTTTGGTATTTTCGGCGGCAACCAGTAAATCGTTTGCCGTTGCGGAATCTTCTAACGGATTCTCGGCAAATTCTTCTTGAAATTTATCTACAGCATACTCGCGGAGAGTGTCGTCCCAATCCTTTCCGCCGAGTTGATGATTTCCGTCGGTGGCAAGAACTGCAATTTCATCGGCGGTAATTTTCATCAACGTCACGTCAAACGTTCCGCCTCCTAAATCATAAACGAGTAACGTTTGTTCTTTTTCGGATTTAATTCCGAAGGCAACAGCAGCAGCTGTTGGTTCATTTATCACACGTAAAACGTCCAATCCTGCGAGTTTTCCTGCTTTTTTTACTTCTTCCCGTTGCATCGCATTGAAGTAGGCAGGACAAGTAATAACGGCTTTTGTGATGGCTTTACCGAGTACTTTTTCTGCGTCTGCTTTTAGTTTGGCAAGGATATATGCAGATAAGTCCGTGGGCGAGTATTGTTTGCCGTAAAAGGTGAGATAAAAGTCGGGATTTCCCATTTCACGTTTGAAAAAGGAAGCGACATTTGCGTCTCCGAGTGATTGGATATTTTTCGCTTCGTCTCCGACAATAACGTTTCCGGCTCGTTCAAAGGCAACAACAGATGGCGTAATAGAATTTCCATCCTCGTTTTTTAGAACGATTGGCTTGCCATGTTCGTCAATAGTTGCAACACACGAGAACGTCGTTCCGAGGTCTATTCCAATAGTGATCACTGTCATATTATGTTCCTTCATTTTTCTGTTTTTCTTGTTCTTTTTTCTGCTTTTCCTGTTCCTTTTTCAGTTTTTCGTCTTCTAATTTTTTCTTTTTCGCTTCTAATTCTGTTTTTTTCTTATCGAAGTTTTTCAGTTTTTCGTCAACCTCGGTGATTTGTTGTTCCACTGATTTAAACAGATTAATATTCTCGATGATGTCCACACTCCAATTCGGCGAAGCGAAACTGATAATAAACATCACAATGAAAAATACACCAATGGATATTGATGACCACAGGAATACTGTTCCGTTGATGGACTCTCTGTATCGGTTGAGTTCGTTTCTTTTGCGGTCTAAGTCAGAACGAACGGCACTGAGTGTTTGATATGTATCATCAAGATTTGCACTTAGTGCATTCACTTGTCCTTCCAATGCTGTTTCTTTGTCGATGTGTTCTGCTTCCCATGCCGTTTTGTCTTTGACGAAAGCGGATGATTCCTCGTAATTCAATCCAGTCGGATTGTCCGTTATTTTTAAGTGAGAGTTGAAACGCGGTGTTATGTACGGCGCAAATTTTTCTAATCCTTTTTGCCATTTTTCCGGCAAGTTCCCGCCGCGTTTTTCTGTAAGTGTCGCGGGAGCGGGAACGGGAAGTTCTTTGCTGTGTTGTTCGACAAACTTGAACGTCTCGTTATTGAAAATCGAGAGTAATCCTTCGAAAATTTCGTTTGCCTGTATCCAAGCGGTTAAGAGAATAGTTCCTTGTCTTCCACGGTCTCTTTCACCACCGTAAAAGGAACGGTATAAAACAATCCAACCATTCTTTTGTGTAGAATCCGTATCGGCAATGTGGACAATACCTCCGCTAAAAGGGAATTTTACCAAATCCGTTTTGGATAAATCGGGTAAATTGCTTACAGCAAAATTGCCGTAGAATCTGTCAAGCAAATCGAATGTTAGCGGCGGCTCGAACCAAGTCCAGTATTTCGCACCACCCGTATCGGTTGCTTTGTCGTACAATGCGTAATGTATTTTCATCTCTGTATAAATGTATTGCGGTACAATACGTTAAAAGGATTATTCGGACGGGACACGGTCATACTACCGCTACTAAAAAAGTATTTAGTCCAAAGTTTCGGATCCCGAAGTAGCGGATGTTCCTCCCGTTCCTGACGGGCGCGGCGGAGCGGTTGAAGTTCCTCCTGCGTCTGATGGACGCGGCGGAGCAGTTGAAGCACTGCCTGTTGAGGGTGAAGTTGACGATTCTTCTCGTTCTTCGTCACTACGATTTTTCTTGAAAACAATTCCGTCTTTTTTCGCTATCAATGCCTTCAATTTATCACCGACAAGGAATCCTATTCCAGTTCCGATTCCTCCGCCGAACATAAAGGATTTAACCAAAAACGAGAATGTTATCGTTGTGTTTTCGCTATCGAGCAAAAGACAGGCAGCAACCCCCAGAGCCATACTGACAAGGATTGGAAATACTCTATACGATATAATGTCTGATTGCCGTTTTGCCCTCCTTATATCTTCTTCTATCGCAGCCCATAGTAGGTTCGACTCTTCACATTTACACAACCAATCTGCTATTTGCTGCATTCCCCAACAGTGTCCTGTGTTTCTTATATCGAATCCGATAGGAGGTTTTCCGTATCTTTCGGGGTTTATTCTAGGGTTAGGTCTTTCTTCAATAACCGGCGCAACCGCAATACATTTTATATCACATACTTTTTTCCAACTTGGATCATATTCCGTGTAGTCCAAAACTACTTTTCTGGCTGCCATTGCACAGGAATGATAAAACAACGGCAATTCACGGCGCAGATATTCCATAAGAGGACTGTCTGCGCCGTTCCTATATTGGTCTATTTGTGCTTTATATTTGTCGTATGCGGTGAAACATACTAAAATGTGGTGACACACGCCTGTTTTGGCGAGATTATCGACCGCTTCTTTCAGCGTATTCTCGCAATCACTTCTTTGGGTTAATGTGCGGGCATCGGCAAAATCGTCCAAATTTACGATCATTATCACAACGTTTGAAGACATTAAGTATTTGAACAATTTCTGTTGAAACGCTGTTAATTTCGTTTTGTCGTAGGTTATTCCGATTCTTTTTAGGTCTTCGCCAGCGCTGTCAAGCAGTTGCATTTCATAAGTGCTTCCTCCTATATGCAACTCGAATCCTAACTCGTATTTTTTGTCTATCTCTGTTCCTGCTGGCCATTGCCCGTTATTTAGAGTCTCCAGTACGCTACTTATATAGGAAATGGTTGGTTTTGTTTCAACGGTGTTTCCGATAAATTCATATCCTGCCTTCGGATTCATATAAACTTTGTCGGAATGTCCAGCTAAATATCGTGACAGTACTGCTGTCAGCACTGTTTTGCCTGAACCAGGGGAACCTATAATTGCAACCTGTAGCTTTGTTGCCATGATTCTCAGTGTGTAAAAGACTGTAGAAAATTTCTAAGTTTATCGAAAGGAAAATTAGCCAATGCCGTAGGTCTGAACAATGGGTTTGATACAATTCCGTCATATTTGCACGAATCCCAAAAATTTCGCAAGTCATCCATTAATACTTTGAGAGTGTTTTCAACGCTGTCGGGGTCAGCAATTTCGTTAAATTGTTCTATTACGCTCTGTAATTTGTTTTTTATTCTCGGATTCGACGATTTGTGATATTCGATGCTTTCTTTGAACAAGAAAACTAAATGGGAGTGCAACTTTTCGTGTTTTCCCCAACCAGTACCTTTTTTCGTTTTTGCCGGTAGGGGACATTTTCTCGTGATACAAAAATACTCGTAAACAAGATATGCCGCTTCTTCTTGCGTGTATCCGAGTTTTTTCACTTCGTCTATACAGCCGTGATACTGCTTCCAATCGGTTTTCTTTTTTGCAAGCCAGCCATCAACGTAAAGTGTAAGCGTTGTGTTTGCCTCTTTATCAAAAGGGAAGCGTTTTAATGCAACGTCGTAATTTTTGCGTTCATCGTCGTTTTTGAAAAAGAGCATAAATTTTGCTGACAGGCGATTTAACGGGTCTGCTTTGATGTCTGTTTTCGGCATATTGTGAATATCTTTACTCTTCTTTGTTGCTTGCGTGAGTATATCCTTTGTCTCTGCTCTTTCGTTAACTTTAAGCAGTTTATACATAGAGTCGCATTCCCCATCAGTTGCACCGTCCAAGTCGCGAGATATTTTGAGCATATCAGCATACGCCACGGGTTTACCACATTTCAATGAATCAGGACAGTCAGGTATTACGAATTCGTCATTGGATTGGTTCGATGATGAACTTCCCAACGGAACTAACTTTTTTATCGTGTCTTCCCGGAAAAACTTTTTGAAGTCATTCACGAGATTTTTTACGTGCCGCTCAGTCGCACCGATTTCGATAATTTTTTTTGCTTGTTTCTTTAATTCATCAAGTTTTGTGACTCGAGATTCATCTCCTTGTTGTTCCAATGACGGAAAATTATCAGCTATATAACTTTTTGCTTTCGCAACAAAATTTTTATATTGCGGGCTAGTAGTTTGATTGTTATTCCAAAAAGGAATTTTCTCCTTTTCAAGATGTTCCCTCATCGCTCCCGCTTCTTTAATCGGCGGGTCAAGGAATAACTCCAATTCCAAAAAGATGTTTTTCGCCATATTTAATGTAACCGTATCTTTACCAATGCGGCACTGTTGTTATATTTGTCTACACAAGCGGTATAATAACCACAACTTACCCGTTTCAACAATGATTTCCCCCCCCAAAAAAGCAGGTTATGAAACTACTTGTAGATTCAGTAAAAATTGTAAGATTCCTCAATATCTCACAACATCCATAAAAAGGAATCCCACAATATATTTTTTAATATTGAATGTCCATAGTTGTAAAATTATGACCACAACTACTGCATTTCGGTCACTTGACACCGATGGTGCAGTGTATGCAAAGTATCTCAATATCCTACTCACAATCTTCCCCATAGCATCACCTACTCTTTCTATCGTTTTCAGTTTATTGTCTTTTTTATAGCAATGCGTACTTCAAGACCTAATGCACTAAATCTTTTGACTGTGCTTTCGCTTCCTGCTTTTCTTCCTCCGTCATTACGCCGTCCGATTTGAAGTCCGCCGTAATTTGCTTGCCGTACGTCTTGTCGATTCCCGTCAAAATTAACTTTCCCTGTTCGTCAAGGTTGAAGATGATTTCAATCGGGGAACCCGCTGGCAAATTCCCGTCAAGGGGAAATTCAGTTTCCCCTAACTTTTCCGATTTTTCCTCATGGACATCGTCACTGATTTCATTGTTAAGAAATACAACGAGTTCGAGACACGTAGCGTTATCGCTCAGAGTTGAAAAGCCTTCTGCAATAGAAACGGGGAGTTGCGTTTGCTTCTTTATTAGGTTGAATACGACCATCTCTCCTGTCTCGCTTTTTCTTGCCCTAATTCCGTAGGATTTTGACGCAACCGTTCGAAAGATAGGTTTGAATCCTTTTCCGTCAAGAACGTATTTCTTGCGAACATTTTCTTTCGTTTCACCTATCTTTTCTGCAACTTCTTCTATGACTTTTTCTTGCTCTTGTTTCGATAATTTGGCGAAATCCGCATTTCCGTCAGGAAAATACTTGTTTATCAGTTCTGTTGCGTATTTGATAGTAACAGAACTTGCACCGAATTGTGCTGCCCCTTTAGCGACCATTTCATCGACATCCGGTCCCGGATCGATAAGGTCTTTCCCAAGCGTCAGTCCGTATTTTGCGCAAAGTTTGTCCCGTACCTGCGGCATACGAGTTGAACCGCCGACAAGTAAATACGTGTCAACCTTTACGTTCGCCTGTTTGAGAACTTGGTCCGTTAACGTAATCGTTTTTTCAAGCAAATCGCTTGTGAGTTCGTCAAACTTTTCACGAGTCAATTCAACATTTGCTCTTTCTCCATCGCATTTGATTGGCTTTTTCATACTTCCTTTAACAGAAAGCGCTTGTTTTACTTCTTCCGCAAGGAGACGTAATTCTGCCGCCACCTCTGGGTCATCAAGCGGGTTGGCGGAACTTCCTGTTTGCGATTGAAATTCTTGGACAAAATACTCGATTATCCGCTGGTCCCAATCATATCCACCAAGTTGATGGTCTCCTTCCGTGCAGACAACTTCGACGGAACCGTCATCTCCAATTTTGACGACCGTTACATCGAACGTTCCACCGCCGAGATCGTAAACGATAATCGTTTTTCCTTTGTTGTCGGCGTTTAACCCATAGTAAAGTGCTGCTGCAACAGGTTCGTCAAGAATGGCGATAACGTTTAATCCTGCAATCTCGCCCGCATCACGAGTTCGCTGACGTTCGAAATCTCCGAAATACGCTGGACACGTTATTACGACATCTTTCACTTCGTGACCTGCCGTCTTGTTGGCATCTTTTGCTAAACGGTCGAGAATATACGAAGATATTTTTTCGGGTTTATAATTTTGATCGTCAACAGAAAATGTCCAATCCTTGTTAGACATTTGACGTTTGACAAAATCGACAACTCTATCGGGGTCTGTTTCTTTCGAACCTTTTGCAATTTTTCCGACAGGGATACAGTCTTTTGATTCGAAAAACACAACGGACGGAGTAATCCGCTCGTTGTCGCTATTTGGAATAATTGCGGCTTTTCCGTATTCGTCAATGTATGCGATGGCGGAATAAGTCGTTCCGAGATCGATACCGTAAATCTTCTTTGGAATTTCTGACATTGAAAAGTTCTTTCGTAATGAGGTGTTAAGGGGTGGGTGTTGATTGATGAACATAAACTTCGACCATTTCAAGACGAAGTAACGTTTTTGTTCCGTCTGCATTCACAATTTCGTACCCATGACTGAGGGATTTGCTGATTGTTTTATGCTTCGTCTCCTCTTCCGTTGGGGCGGTTTTTAATGCGCGTTGGCGTTTTGCGTCAAATGGAGTATCTTTTTCGCTGTTAAAAGCGGCAACGTCGAAGGATTGTGCAAGAGAATCTTGAAAATCAGTTGCGATTTCGCTGTAGTTTTCGAGCAATTTACAATAATTCTCTTCGGAAAATTCTTGATTTCCGAAATGAGAGATTGTTTTAAATGCCGAGTCAATTTGCCCGATGACCGCAAGGACTAAAGATTTTTTGAATTTTTCGAGAATTCCCTGCTTATGTTCTTGATTTTCGTCGTAAAGTTTGTCGATCTGCTCTTGTTTCTTTGTCACGAGTTGCTTCCAAAATTCCGCTTCTTTTGTCAAGGATTCCACCTTTTCATTCAGTTTCGCAAGGATTGGTTGCAATTCCGAAAGAATACGTTCCACAACGTCCCGTGTCGGTTCAGGAACGGATGCAGGCAGTTCGTTACTAACCGAAGGTTCAAAGGTGTCCGGCTGTTCCACGCTGTCCTGAATAACCTCAACTGATTGTTTTGGTTCCGGGTGATTTTCTCCTTGTTCCGTAGATTCAAGAGACGGCGATAAATCCGACTCAACGGTAACTGGTTGCTGTGCCGATTCCGAAGTTGTCGATTCAGGCGGTACAGGTTCGCCAATCGACAATGGAGCGTCATCTGACGGAACCATCACGTTGATTTGACAAACGGAACATTTTAATGTTCGTCCAGCATGCTCGTCTTTGACTGTTAAGTTTTGATTGCATGACGGACAGGGTTCGCAAAGCAAATCAATAGCTTCATCGGTTGTTGTTGATCCCATCTGGTTCGAGGTCTTGCCAAGTAAAATTTTCCAAATTGGTTGGTTTGATATGCCAGATGGCTTTGCTTGAAAATTTGATGCAACCGACTTGCATATTGACATTCGGATGACCTCCCAGAGCTGCTTCCAATAGCGGTCTGATCTCTCTGATGACCCCATTAAGTCTCTCATCTTTTGACCTGCCATTGAACCGTAGCAGTCAACAATCCAAATCAGATTTAATGTTCTTTCGGCGATAGCAACAGGAATTTGTAATTCCGTCATAGTAGTTTTCCTTTCAAACGTTACAGTAATTGTGAGTAATATGGACAATCCGGTTTACTCGTTAGGGTTAATAGTTTCGTATCAAAAAACGTTTTTTTGATACACAAGAAAATTTTTGTAGCATTTACTCGAATCGCAAAGTAACCGAGCTTCCGCCTTGCAAGCCCGCCTTCGTGAATCAAGACATAGTGCAGTTATGTGATGCGTAATTTGATCTCCTGTTTTGTTGGTTTTTTGTAACAAAATTAAATTTTGTCATGTACTACGTTGCTATGATTTTTTTTGCACGATAACAAATTAAAATATTGAATAACGACAATACAGAATTACGTAAAACTCCCGCGACCAGCAAAGAACGCCAACGGCTTTTTCGGCAGACGAAGAATATCCGCCAATAGATTTTTGAGATTTCGTTAAAGCTTCGGTCACAGAACGCCGTTCACTCTCTCTCTCTCTCTCTCTCTCTCTCTCTCTCTCTTGAAATTCGTCATATCAAATTCTCTCTTGTCGGAAAAATTTACTTGTAACGTTAAGTTAAAAATTCGACGATAAACATTCTTAACCCTCCGTCGCGTGTAACCGCTACACAGAACAAAAACGGAAAGCCAAAAAATTGATTCGCGGTCAGTCTAACAAAAAAAATATTTTCGACAACGGGGGGCGGGCGAATAGTCTTGGGACAAGCTACCATCGCTGACGGGTTGATTTTGTACAAACAATTTATTTTTGTTTATTTCTGTACAAATAATCTGTGTACCAATACGGACCGATTGTATTTAGATTGATGCCTTGAAATGCGAGTTCGTCGAGGGCTCGGTAAACTTGGATGTTGCCTTCGTTATCGAAATCGAATACCCATACTTCTGTTGGATCCATGAAGTCGATCAAGTTTTGTTGATGTGATGTGATGAAGAATTGCGTTCCGCCCATTTCTGTTACGTGTTTTCTGATGTGGCTTACAAACGCTTGAATTTGAGCGTCGTCCATGCACGCGCTCGGTTCTTCTATTCCGACCATTGGTGTCGGCATCGGGTCTTCAAATAAAAGCAGATGCGAAAAAAGCCTCAACGCTCCTTCACCCATTTGATTCGCAAAAAAAGGTTTCTCAATACCCTTAATTTTGAAATATAGAATCGGACGCCCCAGCTCGTTCTTGTCAAAAGTTATCGTCTCAACAAACGGAATCCTTTTTGCAACCACATCCAAAATACCCGGCAACTCAAACCGATGTTTTTCCTCCATCCGCTTAAATTCGGTTTCAAGCCGTCCTGATTGGACTACTTTGAATTTTGACGGAATCAATTTTGATGCGTTATCCGGCGTGAAGCAGGCGAGATGGAATTGTTCAAGATGACGCTTCAATTGCGGCACATCCGGCAAGTCATCAAAACCGCCAAGCACCCCCAAAGCCAAATGTTTTTGATCCGTCCTCTTGACCGTCTCAATATCTTGAAAATTAGCATTGTGCCAAGGAACGACATGCCGTGTATATTTGTCGCCGTTTTGGAAGAACATTATTGGTTGTGTGCTTGCGCCGTGTTGATTGCTGCGGTATATCAACGCTTCAGATTCAACGTATGGAGTTGCGATTCCTTGTTTGCGGGCAATATTCAAAGCATACGTCAAAGGACGCGGTTCGGAACATGCACGAAAAACTATTCCGATTGAGATAGGACCGACACCGCCTTGTGTGTAGACGTAATCGAAACCGCCGCGACGCGCAAACGCCTCGTCAATTCCAAACTGCATACAGTCCGAAAGAAATGCAAATACATCAAGAATGGTACTCTTGCCGGTACCGCTCGCTCCAACAAAAGTCGTAAGAGCAGTCAACTCATAAGATGCCAACTCTTGCTCCAAATCGGTTACAAGTGATTGTTGGAAACTCGAGCCAAGCGATATTTGCTTCAATACCTTAAAATTCTTAACCCAAAAACCCTCTATCGTTGGTTGCAATATTGAGAAACTCATCCCACTCAATCCAGTGACAGTTTATACACAACAATACTATAAATTTCGTTGACAAAAAAAAGCCAATGTTGCCAAAATAAATTGAACGCCGCCGCAAGTAAAACCTGCGAATATAAACGAAATCCTAAGTGCAAACATTAAATTCGGATCGCCAAGCCGGTTGTTGTCAAACCAAGCTGCATACTTCTGTTGTGCCGATAGCTGTTGTGTTGATAGTAAGGGCGAAGCCAGATGTCCATATCAAAAACTATATTTGATAATACACGCCTAAATTCACACATTACTTTACGCCTCTCTCGATTTTTACAAAACTTCTTGTACAATATCCGCCCGACTGCCCAACTCAAACCGAAAAAGAAATCTCAAACACAAGCAGCTCAAATTACAATTAACACAAAAACAAAAAATAACGGCAACAAACAAAATTAAACGGCAACTGATACTGATCGCCAGCCGCCAACCACGTCAATTCAACCGCAAAACAGACACAAAACACAATAAATTTCATCAACACAAAAGCGTAAAAGTTGCAAATATAGATGTTGAATACGAGATTAAAGTGCGAGTGAAGTGCAAGCAGTTTATTGAGGTCGAATTGTACACAACCAATCTTTTTTGTCTATGCCCACTGAAACAATAGAAAACGTGTTGACAGATTCTGTCGCGCCATCGCAAAAACTACAATCCGTTTTGCCCCCAAATCCGAAAGCGTTCATCGTGGACGATTCGGTGCCGACACGCAGAATATTCCGCACCATATTGGAAGAATTGGGGTTCACGGTCAACGAAGCCGCGAATGGAAAAATAGCATTGGAAAAGTTGGAACAAGTGTTGCCGGAAACTTTGATCGTCTTCTCCGATATAAGTATGCCGGTAATGGACGGTTTTGAATTCTGCTTCAAACTAATGCAAGAACAATGGTACGACGGCACCCCATTCGTACTCGTCTCAACCGAAAGCGACGCAAAAAACGTCATCAAAGGATTAAAACTCGGCGCGGATGACTTCTTGCCGAAGCCGTTTGACAAAGAAATCGTATCATTGGTGCTTCTGAGAATTTTACAATAATATCACAAAAATATACTTTTTATACTTGAAAATTCCCATTCGCCATCACCATAGCCATAATTTTGTTACCGATATTGATCCCCGACTAACTCGCGCTTTACCAATTCGCGATGTACGCCCAACTTTACT
>JAISQS010000553.1 GCA_031274045.1 Planctomycetaceae bacterium
TCTTTATGAAAGGCGTGGACTACTCGTATTACTACGAGCAAGAGAATGATATTTCGGGAGGTGACGGCGAATGAAATTCCAATTTAAGATACAGCCGTTCCAGACGGAAGCCGCCGAAAAGTGTCGTGCGTGTGTTCGCGGGTCAGCCGAACATCAGCGCGTCCAAAGTACCGCCGCGACAGTGGAATTCGGAATGCGGAATGTGGAATGTGGAGTTCGGAATGCGGAATGAACAGCCCAATTTTACCGATTCCGCATTCCGCATTCTAGGGACGTAGCGGCAACGTAAGGTGGGCAACCGACCGCCGGGCTTTCTTGGTGAATAGCGTTTTCGGCGAGCGGAGCAAGCCGAAAACAGAGAGGGCGGAATACGCATCGGCAAAACCAAAACGCCCAAAACATAAGGCAGATTGGTTTTGCCAGTGCGTTTTGGCGATCCCACTGTCGGCGAGTATGCCGACGTAACCGCCCGGCGGTCGGTTACCCACCTTCGTTTGCCAACCCGTCTTGGCATTCCTTCCAAACTCGTTCGGTGCTATTACGCACTTAGGCGGGCGGGATGCCCGCGTTCCAGTCCGCGCCGCTTCGCGGCAAAGAGAAACATTCTTGTATGAGATAGTGCAAATGACATACCAATCAGAAGAATTCAACAGAATATAATTTGCCAAGATCGCATTAAGTCGTGATCTTTCAAGCGAATTTTTGAGCAAATTTTATTTTGGTAACTGAAAGAATTTTGAGCAGCTATTATTGCTACGGGTGAGACCAGTGATATTTCACGGTTAAATATCACGGGCAAACCACCCGCCCGTGATATTTAACCGTTTCCGTTGCGCAAAATAATTCACAGAAAGGTAAGGGAAGGTATGGGAAGAATATTTTTTGGGAGAATTTTTTGTCAACAGATTTTACAGATTTATACAGCCTAGCTTTTTATTAAAATCTGATATATTACAAATTTTTTTTGGATATTATTTTTTGTCTCTTGCTTTTTCTATTGCGTCGGTTAATCGTTGGATTGATTCGCCGTCTCGTTTCATTACTTCTTTGAAATAGAGGATCAGAGATTGCTGAATTGACTCCGTCTCAAATTGGCGACCCTTGAGCGGAATGTCAAACCGACCCAAATCACCCCACAAACGATACCCAAAAGAACGCACCGTCTCCGAACGCTCCCGCAACAATAATTGCAACGATGCCTCAAAATCATTGCCCGATCCGCCAAACACCTTCTTACACACAGACTCAATCTGATAACCCTCCTGCGGCACAGAAATCCGACGAAGCCAATTCGGATGATTGCGAATCACACCGCGCTCAAAACCACCATCAGATAATATCAAACTCAAATCACTCTTTGTAACAGATTGAATATCCTGTTTTGACGATACCCAAGAAATATACTCACTCGGATCAGGAAGAAGACCAACAATCGGATTCGTCCCAACACGCACCTCCGCTGAAGCCGGACTCACCACTCCACCCGAAGCCCCTTGCCCCAACTCAGACCGCTTCGTTATCTCCGCAAACGTATCAACAAAAACCACACTCCGCGTACCATTGAAACCAACCGTACACTCACCCTTCTCCGTGCAAATTTTAATCGGCTTAATTCGCTTGACCTCGTCCGACTTGCCATAACACGCACGAATAACCAACCGACCATAGTCAATATATATCACACGAACTCCACCAACAGACGGCAACACCGATAACTTCGAATCACCAATCACCTCAATAATAAAATCATCACAAAGATTCACATCCGCACGGAAAGGCGCAGCCGTCAAAATATATTGCTCAGCCCCCAACTCAAACGGACGCGACTCAAACCGCCACTGCGAATCAAAAGAATCCGCCGTAAAAACCACCAACGGATCACCACCAGATAACATCACACGACCTAAAACATCACCACCCACACCAGCCGACTTCACTCCACCACGACCACCGTCACGGTTGTCATTGACAAGCGCAATCCGCGTCCGAGTCCCACCAACGCCGCCACCAACTCCACCCGCAGGCAATATCCGAGAATCAACTGACAACTTCTCTTGAGACACTCCATCACCAACACCCGCTTCAACAGAAACATTTTGCGAACCGCCAGAAACCTTGTTCGGAACAGATGTCCGCCAAACACTCGAATCAAGAACATGAACCCCGCCAGACTCCTCAACATGAAAATTGATCTCAGCTTCGTCAACATCAGGCTTCTCAACTTCCTTAACTGAATCCTTAACTGAATCCTTAACTGAATCTTTGACTGAATCTTTGACTGAATCCTTAACAGACTCAACATCTGTCAAAGGCAACGACGGCGTTGACAACATATCAGAAGAAGATGACGGCAAAGCAGACGATGTTGACGGCGAATCAGAAAACGATGGAGGCAAATCGGACGACGACGGCAAAGAACCAGCCGACGACAAAGCCGACGACCCGCCAGCATCCGACACCGGCAAGTCCGCCAAAAAAGGTGAATCAGGCGGAGAATCGTATTGCGGCGAACGCGGAGCGGTGTTGACCGGCGCGGCAGGCTCCTGCACTTGCTCAAAATTATTTATCGGCAAAGACGAATCATTCGGCGGCAGAGGAGGCATAGTTTGAAAACGCTCAACCGGCAACCCGCCAAAAGCAGAAGAATTGACTTCACCGGACGGCAAATTTTGCGATCCCAAAATTGCATCTTCACGCGGAGAGTCACGATGAGATTCATCAAAGTGACGCGGCTTGACTTCATCGTGATGCGGTTTGATCTCTTCACGATATTTTGTTTCGTAAAAAGGTTGAGTTGGATTTATTTGATTCGGCTTGTCCGCATCATCAACAGGCAAATTTGCTACACTACTCTTCTCACTTTGCTCTGACAAATCATCATGCCCATCGCCAACACTCGCTGTTTCATTGTGCCGTTGCCCGCCCGACGCGTCGAATTCAAACTTGCCGTTCGTGTAATTCAAAAATAACAACACAATCACCACAACCACCGCCACCACCGCCGCAACATCCTTAAAACTCTTCCGCACAGAATCAGTCACGATCTTTTCCGCCTCCGCCTTCTTCTCGCGTTCCGCTTTTTGTGGAATCGGGATGATATCTTGTATGTTGTATTCTTCGGCGGGCGTGTTATTTTGCGGTTGCGGGAGTGGTGCGGGTTGTTGGAAATTTATTTTGGGCTGGGCAAATATACCTTGCTGGTTGTCGTATTGATTCAGATGCTGCAATTTTTGAAAGAGATCATAACAACGAAACCGGCACTCACGGCTTATCCTTGCCGGCTCCCCAAGAACATTCGAAATGATCTGATGCGCCGCCGCCGCCTCAGCAAGATACCTGTCATCCGAAAGACAAAATTCCTCAAACTGATCCTGACACTCTTGCGTCATCTGATAATCGAGATACTCAGCCGCAATATTCGGATCAAGCTCTTCGTGTTGGTCGTCTCGTCCGGGTACACCAATTGCCGGATCGCGGATGACATTGCGAATCCGCGCAAGCGTCCGCATTGCCGCCTCATGGTTTGGAATAGTCCGCTCCAATTGCCGGTGTTGCTCTAAGTCAAATATGTTGTCCTCAAACGCGAGGAGTGTACGCAACGAAAGCCGCATAACGGTATTTTTGGTTACTAAATTTTAAATCAGACCAAATTCGGCACCAACGGAAGGAATTGCCCAAAAAAACATCACCACAAAATTGACAACCCAAAAAAATAAACAAACTCCACAAACAAACCGCCAGCCCGAAAAATATCACGATTGCGAATAATGACAATTTTTCAATTCCAACACAAGACCGATTTCACAAAAAAACCGAAATTTGTGAATAATTTTTTTAGAGATACAAAACCAGACAACATGTCAGTAACGTAAGATGGGCAACCGACCGCCGGGTGGTCAACGTAAGGTGGGCAACCGACTGCCGGGCTTTCTTGGTGAATAGCGTCGGCGTACTCGTCTCGTTATACCACATAAGTTCGCCGCGTAGCGGCGAGGGACTGGAACGCGGGCGTCCCGCCCGCCTTTGTGCATAATAGAACCAAAAAAGTTTGAACTGAA
Organism: Planctomycetaceae bacterium; assembly: GCA_031274045.1. GTDB lineage: Bacteria > Planctomycetota > Planctomycetia > Pirellulales > Thermoguttaceae > WRKP01. Next base: position 4,059 of record JAISQS010000553.1, read on the forward strand.
CGCCAAAACGGTTTAGCAAATGTTCTCCAACACGTCTTGGCGTTCCTTCCAAACTTATTTGGTTTCCTAACGCACAGAGGCGGGCGGGACGCCCGCGTTCCAGTCCTTCGCCGCTTCGCGGCAAGGAAAAAATTTCTCCTATTACAAAACTTCACACTCTCTCAAAAAATTCTTCCCTTCCCTTCCCTTCCCTTTCCTTTCCCTTCCTGTGAGTTATTCCTGTGAATTTTTTATTTTTTTTGTGGTGTTGGGGGTTGCCCCTACCAATCTTTGCGGATCGTAGTATATTTTACGCCGCTTGTAATTTGAGGATTCGATCTCGTTTTGCAAGATTTCAAAGCAACGGTAATTGTTGTTTTGGGGGCGTGTTGTTATGCCGCGTATCAAAAATAATTTTGTCGGTTTCTAAATCACACGACAAACAAATAAATCACACAACAAACAAAAATAGGGACAGAAATGAATCCATTACTTGGACTGTTTTTTCATTGGCTTGGCGGGCTTGCGTCGGGGAGTTTTTATGTGCCGTTTCGCGGCGTTCGGAAGTGGTCTTGGGAAGTTTAT
>JAISQS010000582.1 GCA_031274045.1 Planctomycetaceae bacterium
AGACAACATCTTGCAACACATCAACGAACGACTAAAACGAATACCACCACAACACAAAAGAAATAAGTCACCAACCACACGACAACTGATCATAAACGCACGGAAAAAGCAACAAAATACCCGCAAAAAACAACTTACGCCTTAAGTTAATACGTATGGGGCGTTGCCCTACGTTATGATATTTTGCCCTTTCAGGGCGTTGATACATTGTATTGATACAGTGCTTGATAAAAGGCACGATGTAAAAGCCCCACAAAAAACGAAATAATCAGAAAAAATCAATAATCTGCAATTATCCCAAATCTGCGTCATCTGCGTGCTAAATATAAATCAAATCTTCCTGCCTTTTTGCCTTTCTGTATGAGAAGCTGTTGGGTGTGCTTGTATAGTTGTGTCTTTTGTATTACACTCAAAATCACTTTTCGGGTTGTGTCTTTTTGTGGCGGTTGACATGTACCGAATCCGGTGACGGAATTTTTGTCTGTAGTCCAAGACAGCTTCTACTATTACTTTACTTTTAACGCGAAACACATGAAAAGGCGACATTCACAAAAGTGATTTTGTAGGAAGTTTTTGTTGAAATTTCGCGTTAAAAATTGTTTTTTAGAGTGATTTATGTTTGGGGATGTAGTTCTTTTTTTGTTTAATTTAGTTAATTTTCGTCATGCTTTGAGTGCGTCTATTGCGCTTTTTGTGTTGCTTGACATTATTGGAATGATTCCTGTTTTTCTTGGAATGCAAGAGCGGGGCATAACTATACGGTCGTACAAAGTGGCGTTGTATACGTTTCTTTTTATGACGATATTCTTGTTTGTCGGCGAGTGGATTTTGCATTTGTTCAATGTAGATTTATCGTCGTTTGCGGCAGCGGGCGGGATTGTGGTGTTTATTATTTCAATAGAGATGGTTGTTGGCATTAAGGTTTTTGATCACGGCACTGCTTCGGGTGATTCTGTTTCTGTTGTTCCGATTGCGTTTCCGTTGATTGCCGGACCCGGAACGCTCACCGCGATCCTCTCAATGCGATCCGCATACAACCACGTAAATATTGAAATCGCAATCATCTTAAACGTGATCATAATTTATGTTGTCGTGAAATACATGAATGCTTTCCAACGCGTATTCGGGGCTTCGGGTATAATGGTGATACGGAAGTTATTCGGTATTATTTTGATGGCAATGGCAGTCAAGTTATTCACGTCAAATATCGCCAGCCTAGTCGGCACCGCAATAGCAATCCCAAAACCAATATAACTCAAATCAACTCATTTCAACAGAAATTTTTAAACCATTCACGTTTATTATTCACGTTTATTATTAAAGGGATAAATTATGTCAAATTGGCTTTCGATAACTTGGGAAAGTGGTCGTATGCGGCTTCTGGTGTCGCGTGTCCAAAGCGGCTCGGTGATATTTGAACACGCCGACCAATTCACTTTCCAACACGACGACAAAGGAAAATCTGCGAAAGAACAACTTGCCGAATTTTTGCGAAAATATCGGTATGGAAAACTTGATACGATAGTTTTGTTGAATCGTTCGGAGGTTGAGGTTAGACCGATGGTATTTCCGCCGGTGCCGATTGATGAGCTTTCTGATCTTGTTCGATTTCAAGCGGTGAAGGAATTTAACGCTTACGATCAAAATTCGCCGCTTGATTATTTTGTGACGAATAAATTTGAGAACATTTCGCGCAGCGCGCTTTTTCCCACCGTATTCAAATCGTCCGAACAAAACGCCAACCCCGCTAATAACTCCGCATCACAAAACGCATCCGCCGGCGGCTCGCCAATTCACCTTCTCGCCTCAACCATCAGACACGAATTGTTTCAAAAGATAAAACAATTTTGCGATGAATCCGGCTTGAATCTGAAACACATTTTTTTGCGTCCTTGCGAATCGGCGTATTTGTTGAGATTTTCAACTACATTCAATCCGGTACGAACAATTTTGCTTCTTGAACTTGACGCGGAGGAGATTTCGCATATTGTCATCTATCAAGGCGAACCCGTATTCATAAGGTCGCCGAAAATCAGCACGCCGACAGATGTAACGAGTCCCGATTTCGTCGCAATTTTAACTGCCGAATTGCGGCGGACAATGATCGCGGTACGCAACGAAATTCAAGGAGTCACTGTTGACGATGTGGTTATTTGCGGAGCAGACTCCAATTTTAATGAGTTGGCAAAATTACTGTCGGCGGCAATCTCAATTCCGGTCAAAAATTTTGACACTTGGAACGATCCGAAAATCGCCAGCTCAAAAAATAATATTGCACGCGGAAATTTGATAAAAACTACCGGCAAGTTACAAGATGATTTGAACGCGAAAAACATTGCAAACCCCGAACGATACGCCGCGTTAATCGGATCAACTTTACGAACCGGCAAAAATATTCAAACCGACATCGATTTCTGCAACCCAAAACGACCGAAAGAAAAAATCGGTTATCGCATACTCGCAAACGCGGCGGTGGTATTCATCTTCTTGTTGGTCACGAGCCTGATCGGATACGCATTTTACGTTCAACATTCTTTGGCTCTATCAAATAGCGAACTCTCGAAGGAAAAATATAAACTAGAACAGACAGCAAAAAAAATCGCACCGCTAAGAACACAATTAAACGCAATCGAAAGTTGGCAAACGGACAAAATAAATTGGTTTGAACAACTCGGATGGCTAAGCCGAAACGCACCGGAACCGAGAGACATGATGATTACAAATTTGACATTGAACGCGTCGCAAGGAGGCTCAATGACTTTCACTTCACTAGTCAGAAATTCTGCAATCGTTGCGCCAATGGAAGAAAAATTACGATCAGATAACCACGATGTCAAAACCGGCGAAAAAAGCGAAACCAAAGGAACTCCTCTATACAACTACCAAGTAAAATTGTCGGTTTATTTGATGAAGTCGGATTGGAATTTGGCACCGGTTGAGGACGCGCCGCTCGTTGAAACCATAAAAATTGACAAACCTAAAACCGAAACAACATCAACAACAAATAACACACCAACAACTCCACCCGCAACACCAACACCAAACCCAACCCCGCCGCCGCCAACCCCAACACAACAAAACACAACACAACCACCGCAAACCAACACAATAATCACACAACCAATAAACATTACCACACAACCACCAACAGAAATCATCGCCGAAGACGATAAACACCCCGACGACGAACGTAACGGTGAACTTGACGAAGAAGACGAGGAAGAACGTGAAGAAGATTTTTAACTTTTTTTGGACTCTATTTGATTATGTTCGTTTTGTTGTAGAAATCATGCTTTTTGGCAGTTGAAAGTCAAGTGCCAAATTAGTATTTAGCTGTGAGTTGATTTGAGTAGTGCCGCTCGTTTGTTTAACTACCGCGTTGCCAATTTTCACTGAAATATTACGTTTCTTTGACAGTCACACGCAACGACGATTTATCGTACAAACAACATTAACCCAAAATTAAATCAATGAATAATATATTAGCAAACAATATATCAAGGCGGCATTTTTTGATCTCAACGGGAGTGTTGGGAATCGCCGCCAATACGATGCTAAACGGTACTCTTGCCGCAAACGAAACTCAATCTGAAACACAATCGAAGTTGTTGCGTTTTGCGGTAATATCCGATACGCATTTTGAAAATAAAAGAGGCGAAGGCGCAAAAGTTAAAGTGCCGAAAGCATTGAAAAATCTATTGTTCAAAAAGCCGCCGGTTGATGCTATTTTTGTCGCCGGTGATCTCACTGATCGCGGACGACAAGAGGAATATGATCAGTTGAAAGCGGTTTTTGACAATAAGGATTTTGTACCGGAAGGAGTCAATGTCCACTACCTCATGGGCAACCACGACCACATCGACCCAAACGGTCAAAAATATTATCTCGCAAAATTACAACAACCATTGCATCAGTTTATTGATATTGGCGGCTATCCATTTATTACGATCAGTTTGAACAGTGCGCGGGCGAGCGGTTACAACGAATCGTCGCGTCAATTTTTGGCTGACAATTTGGAGAAGTCGGCTAAAGATTATTCGGGTAAGCCGGTTTTTGTTTTTATGCACGTTCCGCCGTTGGATACTTGTTATGGTTCGTTGAAACATGAGGGTTGGGGGACGGATGTTCTTCTTTCGATTCTGAACAAATACCCGCAAGCGGTCGTTTTTGCGGGTCATTCGCATTTTCCAATCGGCGACCCGCGTTCCATTCACCAAGATAAATTTACATCAATAAATGTCGGCAGCACGACGTACAGCGAAGTTGAACGCGGAATTGTGAATGCTGGCATTCATCCCGAACAATATAAATATGTTACAGAAGGAATAATCGTCAATATTTTCGTTGACGGCAATATTGAAATAGAGCGTTGGGACACTTACCGAAACGAGGAGATACTCCCAAGATGGTCGATCAAATCACCGCACGACGGAAGTCAATTTTCGTACAAAAATCGCAAAGGCTTACCTGCTCCGGCATTCGCGGCAGGAACAAAACCAATCATAGACATAACGAAAAATTCATGTACGATAACATTCCCGCAAGCAACAGAAAACGAAGTAGTCTTCCGCTACACGGTTGACATTATTGATAATGGCAATACCATCTTGTCAACGAGTAAATTTTCGCAATTCTATCTGAACAGCAAGATGCCGGACAAATTGAGCGTCCAATTTAGTGATTTGCCTGTTGACAAAAAATTGTTGGCAAGAGTCAGAGCATACGATTCTTACAATAATTCGTCCGAACCGATAGAGTGCGAGATTTTTATTGTACCGAAACCAGCCGTTCAAGCGGCATCGGTGAGTTAAGATTTAATCTTTAACATTTAACCTTTAACATTTAACCATTAACAAAGAAAAAGAAAATGGATATATTTGAAGTAATTTCAAAACGATATAGTTATCGCGGAGCTTTCATGGATCAACCCGTTCCGCGTGAAGATTTGATAAAGATAGTGCAAGCCGGAATTGATGCGCCTAGTGCTTGCAATGCTCAATCAACTAGTTTTGTGATAGTTGATGATGCGGAGAATTTGTCGGCGATAGTGAAAGCGTTTGGCAACAAGCGTCCGTATTACGAAACGGCAAAGGCGATGATTGCTTGTGTTTGTGACAGGAAACCGGCTTATGATGATTTGTCGTTTTATGTTGAGGATTGTGCGGCTGCGACGCAAAATATGTTGCTTGCGATTACGGCTCTTGGTTATGCGAGTGTTTGGTTGGATGGTGTGATTCGTGGAAGGATTGCGGCAGAAATCGGAAGAATACTGGGTGTTCCGCCAATCATGCAAGTACGGGTTCTGCTTCCAATCGGAATCCCGGAAGATAGATCAGGTCGACCAAACCAAAAAAGCCCATTTGAATATAGAGCAAGATTCGCCAAAGAATAAATGAAATAAAATTGCCGGTTACTTCATTAAAAATTGCCCCTCCAAAAAAAGATGTGTGGTACAACGAGGTACCCCGTCTCGTTATATCACACATCTTTTTTGAGAATACAAAATAAATGAAAAGTAATTTCTAAAAACTATTTTTAACACGAAATACGCGAAAATACAAAATGCGCGAAATTTTAATAAATACATTTTTAAAATCACTTTCGCGAATTTCGTTTTTTAGCGTGTTTTGCGTTAAAAAAATTCTTTCGCTATGTTTCGTATATTTTGATCGTTTTGTATTCTCAAAAAAACAACTTAAAAAATAGTGGTATAACGAGGGGAACTTCCTTAGTTACTAAGGGAGGGAAAATTTGGTAACCGGTTAAGAATCGGTTTTGCAAAAACTTTTTTATTATTTTACGTTAATGTGCCAACACAAAAAATATAAAAGAGTCTAAAAGATGTGGCAAAATAAACGATGAAAAATACAATCCTAAAAAATCTGTTAGAAGCGGTCGAAGGCGAGAAGTATGAGTTCAAGGAAGCCAAAGAGCGTTTTGATGTGGATGAATTAACACGATATGCTTGTGCTTTTGCCAACACCGGAGGCGGTAAAATTATTCTCGGAGTTACAGATAAACGCCCAAGACAAATCGTCGGAACGAATGCGTTTGTGCAGCCGGAGCGGATTTGTTCTACTTTGATTGAGCGGTTATGTTTGCGTATTGAGTTGCAAATATTCGAGGAAGGCGGCAAGCGAGTTCTTGTCTTTTCTATTCCGGCACGCCCGATTGGAGTACCGATTCGGTTCAAGGGACACTATTGGACACGGCTTGGTGATAGTTTGTTGACGATGCATGAAGACGAGTTGAGAGATATTTTTGCGGAGTCGGGTCACGATTTTTCTGCTGATCCTTGCGTAAGAGCAAAAAAGAGCGACTTAGATTCGAAAGCAATTGAAGATTTTAGGAGACGGTGGGTAACCAAATCAGGAAATCAACGCCTTGAAAGTTTGACATCAGAACAGTTGCTTCGTGATTGTGAGGCGATTACGTCTGAAGGAATTACCTATGCTGCTTTGATTCTTTTTGGGACGCATGAGGCGTTGGGGCGTTTATTGGGACAAAGTGAAATCATTTTCGAGTACCGATCTTCGGAGGCATCAGGTCCTGCCCAATTTCGTCAGGAGTTTCGACAAGGATTTTTCACCTATTACGATCAACTTTGGGAATTGGTTAACAGCCGAAATGATCTGCAACATTTTCAAGACGGACTATTTGTTTTTGATGTACCAACTTTCGAGGAGCGAACTGTTCGTGAGGCGATACTGAATGCAGTTTGCCATCGAAATTATCAACACAGCGGAAGTATTTTTATTCGACAATACCAAAGAAAACTTGTTGTTGAAAGTCCGGGCGGTTTGCCGCCGGATGTTACGATAAAAAATATATTGGAATGCCAGACTCCGCGTAATCGCCGGATTGCGGATATTTTTTCAAAATGCGGTTTAGTTGAACGGTCTGGTCAAGGAATGAATCTGATTTTTGAATGGAGTATAAAGCAGGCGAAGATGTTGCCGGATTTATCCAAAACAGATAAAAACCGCGTCATATTACAACTTGATGGAGTTGTTCGCGACCCGCAATTATTGATAATGATGGAAAAAATCGGCAAAGAAACTCTTGAAACTTTTAACACAAACGATTTTCTTATCGTCAATTATGTACAGCAAGAAAAAACTATTCCCAAAATCTTCCGTGATCGGATTCCGCGTTTAATTGATCGTGGAATATTAGAGAGGGTGGGACGAGGGAAGTTTATCTTGTCACAAAGATATTACGACTACATCGATCAAAAAGGGACTTACACCAGAAAAAGGGGACTAAATCGTGGGGAACAAAAAACTCTGTTGTTAAAACACATCCAATCTTCCAGAGAGGAAGGTTGCCCTTTACGAGAATTGTGTCAGGTGTTGCCGGAGTGTACTGAAAACCAGATAAGAGTATTACTCCGCGAATTACGTAAAGAGGAAAAAATCATGCCTGTCGGGACTACTCGCGCGGGACGTTGGTTCGTATCTCACAGTACACAAGAAACCAAAACACCAAAAAAAGAATAGACAAACAACAGGTCTATTAGAACCTATTAGCACTTTTTGCATTTTTTTCGGACTAAACGAAGACAGTAATATTGATCGTAAATCATTATTTTGTGGCAAATTAAATTATTTATCGTATTTTAAAAATTGCTCGACCTATTAGAACCTATTAGCACAAAGTGTCAATTTGAGGGTTCAGAACCTACCAGAACCAATCAGCCCCCGATTAGACATCAATTGGAATCCTATTAGAACCTATTAGCACTTTTTGCATTTTTTTTGGACTAAACGAAGACAGTAATATTGATCGTAAATCATTATTTTGTGACAAATTAAATTATTTATCGTCTTTTAAAAATTGCTCGACCTATTAGAACCTATTAGCACAAAGTGTCAATTTGAGAGATCAAAAACCATTAGAATCAGATTAGAACCAATCTTACAAAACGAACTACGTCACCGAAACATAATCGCAAAAAAATTACAGCTACAACACCACCACGATTGCATCGTTCAAAACGCGCGGTTTATTCGTATCCATTATTTGCTTGTTATTTGTCAACGAATCGGTTGATGTTTTTGTTCGTGGTTTTGTGGTTTCTTGTTTTTTTGCCTTACTTGTTGTTTTTGTTTGGTGCGATATAATTCGGCGGTGTTTTGTGCGGGGTGCCAATTGAATTTCGGCGTGGATTGGTGTCCGGCTTTTTTGTCTATAGAATTTCGCCGTAGTGTTGCGTTGTGCGAATTTGCGTTTGTACAGCGCATTATTTTTTACCAAACAACCATCAACACACTAAACATTACAGAACCAAAATGAGATTACAAAAAATTGTATTGACGCTTATTTGTGCAATCGGTATTTTTGCCGCGATAAATTGCGCAATGAAAATTGCAGCCGGAGATGAATTGACACGACCAAAGATAAAAACTCTTATCATTGACGGCGACAATAACCACAACTGGAAAGCAACTACTCCATTGCTCAAAAAACTGCTCGAAGATACCGGCAGATTCGTTGTTGACGTTATTTCGTTGGAGAAATCCGGCGGGATTTATAACGTTGGCAGTGCTACGTTCGGGCAAGAATTGGTCGGCAAAGAGTTCACGCCGGTATTTGACAAATTTGAGCTTGTCGTTTTGAATTTTAACAATCACAGAGGCGGCTCGTGGTCGGAGGCGACTCGCAAGGGGTTTGAGAAATTTGTCGCGGATGGCGGCGGGGTTGTCGTGTATCACGCGGCGGATAATGCTTTTCGCGAATGGAAAGAATTTAACAAAATGATCGCATTCGGCGGATGGGGCGGTCGGAATGAATCGGACGGTCCGTATCTCTACATCAACGACGACGGCAAAATAATTCGAGATGAGTCAAAAGGATCGGGAGGCAATCACGGCAGGCAATGGGCTTTCTTGCTCAAAAACAGAGAGCCGTTGCACCCGATAATGAAAGGTTTGCCGGAAGAATTTCGGCACACGCCTGATGAATTGTACGACAGAATGAGAGGTCCCGCCGAAAACGTTACCATACTCGCGACAGCATACGCCGAACAGACCACTAAACGGCACGAACCGATGTTGCTTGCGATTGATTACGGCAAAGGACGGGTTTTTCACACGACACTCGGACATGATGCCAAACAAACCAAAAGCGTCGCATTCATCATCACATTCCAACGCGGCGCCGAATGGGCTGCCACCGGAAAAGTTACAATCCCTGTGCCGGAAGATATGCCCGCGAAAGAAACGCCGGTTGAGCGAAAATAAAATGAGCGAAAATAAAACTGTTACGGAATGTATACCGTCGTTCCACCACAACATCGGCATACATAGTTTTTAACCTGAATCGAAATTACGTTACGTATATTTTGATTCAGACAATATTGGCAATCTTGACAAACAGAAATCAACTATATCAAAAATCGTTTTTTGCAATAACATTGTCGTTGTTGTATTGAGTCGATTTTATTAACAACCAAACCCAAATAGAAAGGAAACCTTATCCAATGTCAAAAATAAAAGGAACCCAAACGGAGAAAAACTTGTTGAAGGCGTTTGCGGGAGAATCGCAGGCGCGAAACCGTTACACGTTTTTTTCGTCGAAGGCATCCGCAGAAGGCTATGAACACATCGCCTTCATTTTTAGCGAAACTGCCGCACAAGAGCAAGTTCACGCCAAACAATTTTTCAAATTCCTTGACGGCGGCGGCGAAGCTCTTGAAATAACTGCGTGTTACCCAGCCGGAACAATTTTAACAACAGCAGAAAACCTACGTGCAGCCGCCAACGGAGAGAACGAAGAATGGACTTTGATCTATCCCGAATTTGCGAGAATTGCCAAAGAAGAAGGATTCCCGGAAGTCGCCCAATCTTTCAACGCAATAAGCGTCGCCGAAAAACAACACGAAAGACGTTATCGCGGAATACTCGAACACCTAAACGCAGGCGATTTATTCAAACGCGAAGGAGTAATTTGGCGATGCAGACATTGTGGATACGTCAGCGATTCACTCTCCGCGCCGACAATTTGCCCCGCGTGTAAACATCCGCAAGCATGGTACGAAATTCTCGCGGAAAACTGGTAACAAACAATTTCACCAACACAATTTTCTGTGATAGCAAAAGGCTGGCAACCGCCCGCTGAACGGTTGCCTCCTTTTGCTTTTTTGTTTAGACTTTTTTGTTTAGACAATATTCACAGCAAGTTGTGTATACCAATCAACCAATAACAATCCACAACTATCAAAAAAATGAAAATCAGAACCAATCTCCTTTCAATAATTCTGCTCTTGATAATTTCCGCAACGATAAATGCGGAATCTTATGAGTTGCAGCTTCGCAGTAGATCGGGGGATAATATAAATTACAAAACAGTCGAGTGGGATGCTGATGAAACAGCGTTTCTTTTTGTCCGCGCGCCGGAAGCGATGGGCAAAAGATCGAAGCTGTTGCTTGACAAAGCTAAGTCAAACGGCTCGATTGTAACGAATGCTTTCACGAAAATTGCACCGGACAAAAAAGCAAAACACAAAATTTTTCTTGGAACAATTGACGGCAATCTAAATGAAAAGACCGAATTAGCCGGTGCGGTTTTAGTCAGAGATTTGATCAATATTCCGGGTGCTAAAAATTATCGTGAGCGTGAGCTTGCGGTTATTGAGCTGGAAAAGCAGGGGTTTGCGACGATTTCGTCGGTTGATTTGCTTGGCGGTCAGGCGTTGCGTTCTTTGGATGACAAGCGTCCGCATGTTGTCGTGATGATAAGTGATGATCATTACAAGGCTGATACGTGGATGCCGCCTTTGATTGAAAAATTCCAGAATGATGCTGACATTTATTTTACTATTCTGCATGGTGAGGGTGGTGCGGTTTTTCGCGGGATAGATGAACTTGAGACGGCGGATTCGTTGGTGGTTTATTTCCGGCGGCTCGCGCTTCACAAAGATCAACTCGAAAAAGTCAAAAAGTTTGTCGAGTCGGGTCGTGGGGTTGTTGGGTTACGGACGGCGAGTCATGGATTCAGTGACAACAAAAAAAAGAAGCCGGACTATCAGAATTGGGATGGATTTGACAAAAAAATACTCGGCGGTTCATACAACGGTCATGGCAAAGACGAACTTGGCAGCGAGATTTCAAATATTCCCGACAAAGAAAACTCGCCTATTCTTGATGGGGTGAAACCTGCGAATTGGCATAGTACCGGATCGGTTTATTACATGAAAATTACGGACGAAAACGCGGTCGTCTATCAATACGCTTCCTCTTCGGAAAGAAAAAATGTACCGTTGACATGGACAAGAATGTATGGCAAAACGCGTGTTGCGTTCACGGCGTTGGGACATTGGGACGATGTCAAAGAACCCCCTTTCCAAAAAGTCTTTCTCAACCTCATAAAATGGTCAATCGATAAAAAATGAAAGAAAGATTTTTGTTGCGCAAAATGTACAAAGAAAAATGATACGTTGAAAAATCACCGCGTCTATGCTCGCAACAAAATTTTTCACTTTATTTTTCTAACGCGGAAATCGCGGAAAAACGGAAGGGGCGGAAATTTTTTAGAAATTTCATATTCCGCGTTTTCCGTCTTTCCATGCTTTCTGCGTTAAAAATATTCCTAAAATATTTAAAATTTGTACAAAGACACCTTACGCTTT
>JAISQS010000601.1 GCA_031274045.1 Planctomycetaceae bacterium
AACATTACCCCCCAACGGAATCATCGGCAACCATAAAATAATCACTACAATCATAAAATTCCGATTGATCGTCCTTGTGCAAATTCTCTCTCTTTACACGTAACGTAATTTTTTTCAGCACGCGGATGACGCAGATTGTCTGGATTTGCGCAGATTTTTTTATAAATGCCTGTTCCTCTCTATCTGCGAATATCTTTAATATCTACGTTATCTGCGTGCTAAAAAAGGTTAAAGTAGAATCGTGTTAAAACTATTTTGGCAAAAAATATAAAAACATTTGTGATGGGTTGATTAAATGTACGATTATTTTTTGTTGTTGGTGTGTTTGTTTGTGGGATTGTGTTTTGGAAAAATTTATTGGTATTGTTTTTTTTGAAAGGATAGATTATCATGCCGCTCACTTGTGTTAATGTTCGCGGGTGATCTTGGCTCTTTGTGTTTGGTGGTTGCAGCGGTGTTGTTGGTGGTGTTGTGAAGGGCAATCAGTTTTATCCGCGACATGAGTGTGTGTTAGTTGTACAAATTTTCGACATCAAATTTATCGGGTATATTTTTGGTGAGAGGTTTGTGTTTAAGATGTTTTTTGTTGGTTTGCAAAATAACCGATTAGAAAAAACGGCTAGAAAGAAAGTGGAGGTAAAGATTATGAAAAAGTTAAATTCGTTCTCGGTTTTTGGTGAAATTTCCCTAGATTTTAAGGGCGGCGAGTGCCATGTTAAAATAGGGGGGGGGGGGGGGCTACCTAGACAGGCGAAAGAATGCGGGCAGAATTTTACGAGTTCTGATCGTTGTAAATCTTTCGATTTCTCTGTTAGACCATCTCTTTTGGTTCGTGGTTTTACTCTTGTTGAGCTTCTTGTTGTGATAGCGATTATTGGGATATTGATCGCTCTTCTTTTGCCTGCTGTTCAAGCGGCGCGTGAAGCAGCCCGTCGAACTCAGTGCATAAACAACCAACGGCAAATCTGTCTCGCGGTACACAATTTTCACGACACAAACAACAACAGATTTCCGTGCGGTTTGACAATGAGTCACGATCCGAACAATGTCGGTATCTGGAATTGTCCAACATACGACTTTGGCGCGATCGGATGGGGTGCGCGGATATTGCCGCAGATGGAAATGACTCCGCTTTACGAGCAACTTGTAAAATGCTTCACCGATGCCGGACACAACGCAAGCATGGTTACAAGATGGGATGTACATGTTTTTCAGGTTGTGAGTGGATACGGTGTTACAAATAACGGGACAGAAATTGTTCCGCTCTCGATTTCTCAAACAAGTCTTAAAGGTTGGATTTGTCCGTCCTGTCCGGGCAAACCGATCATAAATGTAAGTAATGCACCGCACGCGCGTAAATTTGCCAAATCGAATTACGTCGGCAACTGCGGCTCGCGTCGAATGGGGCAAACCGACAGACGCGACATCACCGGCTCAAACAGCAGTCACGCTTCAAAGCCATACGCCGGTTGTGATGTTGGTGATTACGGCGGTCTGTTTTTTCAGGGTCATCCGCCTTACCAGAATAAACCCGGATTCCAACCCGGCTTCAAATCAATTGAAGACGGCTCTTCAAATACCTTCATGGTTTCTGAACGTTCGCACGACACTATCACTAAAGTTTCCGGTGGTAGTGAGTTTACAGAATTGCGTTATCCGTCGAGTTGGGTTGGCGGTTATGAGCGCGGTGTGCATGAAATTGCGTTCTCCACATACTACGCGCCAAATTTGAAAACGAATGCCGGCGGTAGTGGTGCAGAATATCGTGCGGAGACTTGCGCGGCAAGCACGCATCCGGGCGGTGTCAATGTAACTTGCGCTGACCTTTCCGGCAAGTTTGTAACTGAATCAATCACCGCCACCGTTTGGGCGGCGTTTGGCGGACGTGATGACGGCGAATCGGTTTCTCTTCCTTGATTGGAGTTGAATTGAATGTCGTCAGATTATTTCAAATTTTATGTAACGTTTTTTACAGTTTAAAACACTTTTTTCAGGAGGTAATAACATGAAAAAAATTATGTATCAAAAAGCAGACAACCGAGTGAGTCGATTTGATTCTGCTTTCACGCTTGTTGAGTTGTTGGTAGTTGTTGCAATAATCGGGTTATTGATTGCGTTGCTTTTGCCCGCAATTCAATCAGCACGCGAGGCTGCCTCAAAAACACAATGCTCCTCAAACCAACGTAACATCGCACTAGCCCTGCACAACTTTTGCGATACAAACCACCAATTGCCATGCGGCTTCACAACGGCACACGGTCCCGCCACCACCAATAATACCCAATGGTACAACCCAAAAGAATCCGGCGGCGCACTTGGTTGGGGAGCGCGAGTGTTACCGTATATCGAAATGCAAGGTTTATACGATTCGATTGTCAACGCCTACGTAGCACGCGGATACGGCGAATCGTTGGTAACAAATTGGGATGCGTATGTATTGAGAGCCACGAATCCTGTTATTCCTGTGAGCATCGGTGAAATTCCGATTTCGGTGTGGATTTGTCCGTCTTGTCCGGGCAAAGATATAAACGACAACGGAACAGCCAAAGGAAACTATATCGGCAATTGCGGCTCAAGAAGAATGGGACAAGCAGAACGGCGTGACATTACCGGCTCACCAACAACAGGTCACGCTTCGCATTCGTATGCAAATTGCAATAACGGCGATTACGGCGGTCTGTTTTTTCAAGGTCACCCCGATCACAACGGCATGAGCGGTAAGCAAGTCGGATTGGGTGATATTACGGATGGGACGACGAATACGTTGATGGTTTCGGAGCGTAGCGCGGATAGAATTAAGACCAGCGCAATTGATATACGGCGTTATCCGACTGCGTGGATTGGCGGCGGTGATTCGAGGGCGTTGGGAGATGTAACTTTCTCAACCTACTACGCAATAAACTACAAATGTACTAGCTGCAATCCGGTCGGCTCAACAATGGAATACCCGATGGCGTGTTGCGTGGCAAGTCAACATCCGGGAGGCGCAAACGCAGCAACCGCCGATGCCGCCGTAAAATTCATATCCGAACAAATAAACGCCCAAATTTGGGCTAATTTGGCAAGCAGAAACGACGGCAATGTAACAAATTTTTGAAGTACGTTTTGGAGACAACCTGAATTTCGGAAAGCAATAAATTGACGACCGAAATTTAAGTTGTCACCAATTTTAACAAATTAACAAATTAACGAATTAACGAATTATTTCGGATTTTGTGAGAGGAGTAGAGACGCAATGCCTTGCGTCTCTACTTTTGGACGAAACGTTTCGGTTCACCCAACCATTGGTAGAATCCCAAATGTGAGGACTACAAAAAATCCGAAATAG
The DNA here is from genome assembly GCA_031274045.1 of Planctomycetaceae bacterium. Classification (GTDB taxonomy): domain Bacteria; phylum Planctomycetota; class Planctomycetia; order Pirellulales; family Thermoguttaceae; genus WRKP01. The sequence goes on from JAISQS010000601.1 coordinate 3,329, forward strand.
TCAGACAAATTTAACAAATTTAACAAACCAACAAATTTAACAAACTAAATTAACGATGTATAAGAATATTTTTGTGCTATTTCTGATGCTGGTAGTGCCGGTGATTTTTTCCGGCTGCGGCAGTAAGAGTGTTGAGCGAGTGAGTGTTGAGGGTGTGGTAACGTTTGAGGGGAAGCCGTTGAATGGCGGTTATTTGTTGCTTCGCCCTGAGGCAGGCCCCGGTTCCGGTGCCGAAATCAAACCAGACGGAAGTTACAAGATTGAAAAATCCGCCGGACCAATGGCTGGTAATTGCGATTTCATTGTTGAAAAATACAACGAACGAACCGAACTCGGAAGCGACGGTCGCGAAAGCAAAATACAAGAACCGGCATTGCCCGAAAACATACAAGGTAAACCAAAACCATTCACCCTAAAAAAAGGTCACAACAAAATAGATATAAACCTAGACCAATAATCACAAGATTAATAACCACACAAAAACCACCACACAACAACAAAAATTGGCGTGAAATGTGTCGGTGTTCGTAAGGTGGACAACAGCCCGCCGGACGGTTGCATCGGCGAGTACGCCGACAGTGGGAGCGGAACACGCATCAGCAACGTAAGGTGGGCAACCGACTGCCAGGCTTTCTTGGTGAATAGCGTCGGCGCAAGCCGACAGCGGGAGCGGAAAACGCATCGGCAAAACCAAAACGCCCTACGTTTTGGGCAATTTGGTATATCAACACGTTTTCCGCCCTCTCTGTTTTCGGCTTGCTCCGCTCGCCGAAAACACAACCGCCCAGCGGTCGGTTGCCCACCTTACGATAACCAACGCAAAAAAACTTGTGTGGTATAACAAGGTGTCCCGCCCGCCTAAGTGCATTAGGAAACCGAATAAGTTTGGAAGGAACGCCAAGACGTGTCGGAGTAATTATGAGTGCGGAATTCGGAATTAAAGATACTGCTCCTAATTCCTAATTCCGAATTCCTAATTCCGAATTACGCACAGAGGCAGGTGCCCCGCCCGCGTTCCAGTCCGCGCCGCTTCGCGGCAAATTGCTACTACAAAATTTAAAATCTCCATGAACGGTTACGATTAAAAACAACTTCTCTCCAAACAAATAATAGTTATCATGTCAACACCAGATACAACTCCAACACCGCAACAAGAACCGCCGATTCGTTTGTTTCCGGCTTTTTGTTCAATGTTATTGCCCGGACTCGGTCAACTTTTGCAAAAACGCGGCAATGCTTTTTTTGTACAATTATTGATCTACGCGATCACTGCGGCGATACCGTATGGTGCAATCAGAGACTTTTTTTACAGCCTGTCGTATTCGACTTTTGAAATAATTCCCTTTTTGGTTCTACTCATCTTTCCGGTAATGGTGATTTTTCTTTCGGTTCTTGATGTTATTTATTGGAAACCGGGCGAAGATTCTCGGCTTTTGAAGCCGTTTTGTAATTTGATTATATTTTTTATATTCGTTTATATTATGATCGGCTTATTCAATGTACATGGTTGCACAAGGGTAGCAGCACAGCGAATGCATTGTTCGAATAATATGAGGCAAATTGTGTTTGGATTGCACGCTTATTATGATACTTATAAATGCTTGCCTCCGGCATATATTGTTGATGCAGACGGACAGCCGTTGCATAGTTGGCGGGTATTGATTTTGCCGTTTATTGAGGCAGAAGAACTTTATAAACAGATTCGCTTGGATGAAGCGTGGGACAGCGAATACAATCAACAATTTCACTCGAAAATGCCCAAGCTTTTTCGTTGTGGAAGTATAGAACAAAGAGGTGTGATTGGAATGCTCAAAAGACTTTATCCCAATGTTGAAACCGGTTGTTGTTATTCAATTGTCGTCGGAAGCAAGACACCGTTTAATGGTTCAAAATCATCAACATTCGAGCAAATCACTGACGGATTATCGAATACGATTTTTCTTGTTGAGCGAATGGTTTCGGTCAACTGGATGAATCCAACGAGTGAGATTACGTTTGAATCTGCATGTTGTGGTATCAATACTGAATTGACCGGAATCGGTAGCGGACATTACAGCGGCTGCAACTACTGTACGGGAGCTATTGCCGTTCGTTTTGCTTCCGGTGATATTGATTCCAAAGAACTGAAAGCCATGCTCACCATCGCTGATGGCGATGGTGAAAAATAGACTTGTTCTATTATTGCTTTTATTATTGGGGTGTTAGGTGGGCAGGTGTTAGGTTTGTTGCTTTCATGCTTGCCTTAACTTTTTTATTATTTTGTTTAATGCGTCAACATGAAAATATAAAAGAGCTATCTTGAAAATACCAACTTGACAAATTAGGCTTATTTTTTACAATTTGTGGCGACTAATATGACGATTAAAATTTGAATTGTCTTTTGCTTAAACCATCCTTATCGGGGGACGGAAAATGCGGAATTAGGAATGAGGGATTAGGAATGTCGCTTTCCGCTTCCCGCTCCGGAACAAGTCTAGTAAGAGAATCGGTGTCAACATTGAGTCACGCCAAGTCAACAAAAGAGACGCGTGGATTGAAATTAGAGAGAATTGAGGAGTTAAATAATGTCTCGGATAAAATTGCCAAAAAAATTAAAAACCGACCTGATTTTGTCAGCCGTCTTCGAGTTGCGGTTTTCTACGAAAATTCCGCAGGAAGCCGTGTATGGGATGGTCTATCAGGCTGTTATCAAAAAATACCCGTCCGTTTCCCCAGTTCGATTACCTATTACGCAGCTACCGGATGTAGTACGAAATTTTGACCCAAATTTGATTTTTCAGCCGTACAATATACTTAATATTGATACAAAGGGTATCGGTATAGGGTCAAGGGTTATCAATTTTTCCATTCAGAAACCCTATATCGGTTGGGATCAATGGTCATCTTTTATCGCGGAATTTATACCGGAATTTGTTCAACTTGGTATTTTCGATAATATTGAACGTACCGGTTTGCGGTTTGCCAATTTTACGGAACAGAATTTATGTTCTATTGCCCAAATGGACGTACAGATTGGTAGTACCAAATTAGGATGTCAACCAATGACACTACGCACCGAAATACAAGAAGGCGATTACATAAAAGTTTTGCATTTAGTGAATAATGCGGTTGTTGAAGTTAGACCTTTGGAACGGCTCAATGGTTCTGTAATCGACATTGAGATTATAAAAAAAATTGATATGCCGTCCGCAAAATTTCAGGAACAGTTTGAAACGATACTCGAAGAATCGCATCAACTCGAAAAGAGATTATTCTTTGAAATTATTAAAGACGAATTTTTAACAACCCTTGAACCCGACTATTAGAGGTAAAATAATGCGAGATATAAGCCAATTATCAGGTCTGTTTGTTGTAGACGCAATGGTGTTTTCCACATCATCATTGGTAGCAGATGAAACGGAGACTTACGATGAGGTGTTTTTTGCCATGCCTTTTATAACTGCATTGTATCCGCAGGTCGTTGATAGATGTTTAGGAGACAATTTTTGTTATCGTTTGCCTACAGATATCGATGAGGAAAGGTTTCAAGATGAACCGATAGAAATTCCCGTTGTAAAACGGATGAATTTCAAGTTTGGTAAGCCGCAAGAAAAAAGATTTTTTGTTTAATTCATTATGGATTATCAGTGGTACGAAAAAATTCAACCTGATTGTCCCCTTGAACAAGGCGATATTGTCGAAGGTTGCTATGTGATTATGCCGGAGGAGGCACACTATCAATCCATACTCAAAGGAGAACAGACTCAAATCGATATACCGATCATCAAATTCAATGGTATCATTTTATCGCAATCATGTGATATAACACATGGCAAGGTTGATTCTCTTATTATTTGTCCCGTTATATCTTTGAAACAATTGATAGAGGATATGCCCCATTATAAACAATCGGCGGCAAGAGAAGATTTAAGACAAGGAAAAATGCCGGCTCATCATCTTCTCAACAAATTAGAAGGTGAAAAACTCCCTCAAGATTTTTGTATTGTCGATTTCCATCATATTTACTCTTTGCCGAAGATGTTTTTGCAAGAAATTGTTAAAACAAATGAGCGTATTCGTTTGTTACCGCCGTATCGAGAACATCTATCTCAAAGTTTTGCCAGATATTTTATGCGGGTGGGTTTGCCGTCAGATATTGATAGAAACGAAATTGCATCATACGGCAAGCAGTAACACAACGGTACTTCTATAAAAAAATGAATGGTCAAATAACATTCGCGTGACGTTAGCGGCGGTAGCTTGCTACCGACGAATGGGCGTGAAAAGCATTAGTGATCGTAAGGTAGGCAACCATTTGCTAAACGGTAACGCAAGGTAGGCAACCGACAGCCAGGCTTTCTTGGTGAATAGCGTCGGCGTACTCGCCAACAACGGGGGCGGAAAATGCATCGGCAAAACCAACACGCCAATGTCGGCACAGCCGACAATTGCCGCGTAGCGGCGCGTACTGGAACGCGGACATCTCGCCCGCGTTCCAGTACGCGCCGTTTCGCGGCGAACTTATGTGGTATAACGAGGTCTAACGCCTCAAGCCTTCCTGCCTCTACGAGGTAAAAAAACATACATTTATGCCGCCGAAAGTATAGGTTTGTTGCTTTCATGCTTGCCTTAACTTTTTTATGATTTTGTTTAATGCGTCAACATGAAAATATAAAAGAGCTAAAAAGATTATGTTTGTTGGAGATGCACGGGCTACTAAGGTTGTTTTAATAAGAAAATAAGGTCGTAAATAAGGTTTGTTTTAATAACGCGCTGCCAGTTTTCACTGATATATTACGTCCGAATAAATGTGATGTCTATTATCTTGGTGTATTTGTTGTATACTTTTTTGCGGTTGTGCGCAACGCGCGATGAATTTCGTTGGTATAAAAGAGTGAAAGCCGGAGGCGAGATTTCAAGTGTAGGCGGTTTAAAATTTCTGATTATTTCGTTTTTTGTGGGGCTTTTACATCGTGTATTTTATCAAGCACTGTATCAATGCAATGTATCAACGCCCTGAAAGGGCAAAATATCATAGCGTAGGGCAACGCCCTACGATAA
>JAISQS010000607.1 GCA_031274045.1 Planctomycetaceae bacterium
CGTAGGGCGTTGCCCTACGCTATGATATTTTGCCCTTTCAGGGCGTTGATACATTGCACTGATGCAGTGCTTGATAAAAGGCACGATGTAAAAGCCCCACAAAAAACGAAATAATCAGAAAAATTGAAAGGAGAATTCCGATGAAAATTTTGATGAAGATATTTTTTGTGTTTGTGATTTGTGTGGGTTTTGGAGTGCTGGTTTTTGCGGATGGTTCTAGGCGTGTGGTTGAGGTGGAGGTTGTTTCGGACAGTGAGGCGGGTGGTTTTGAGGCGTACCTCGCAATGGACGGTAACCCCAAAACTATTTGGCATTCCGAGTGGCAAAACAACACGCCGCGATTGCCGTATTCTTTGACGGTCGATTTGAAGGGGCAATTTGAGTTGAGCGGATTTGTTGTCACGGCGAGAGCGGACGGTCACAACGGCGACATCAAAAATTACGAAGCATTCATAACGAATGACCCGAAAGTTACGGGCAATCCTGTTGCTGCCGGTCAATTTGTTAAGTCCGATGAGTCGAATCCGAGTGCATCTCAAAAGAAACCGAATCGGGTAAATTTTGACACGCCGAAAAAAGGTCAATACTTTATCCTGAAAGTTATCTCAAATCATAGCGAAGGAGAATTCGCGTCTGTTGCCGAGTTGGAGCTGCTGTGCAATAACGCGAAGTTCAACGCGAAAAAGATCACCAAGAATGAAATTGAGATGGAGCGTTTGCGGCTGGCGTTTGCGGGTGTTGTGGATGCCGAATGTTTTGACGAATTTATTCGGTTGACGAAAGAAGTGAAAGAGAAGTCGCGGTTTGACAAGATTGCGAGTGAAACTTTTTTGGCGGATTCGTTGATTTTGGCTGGTGATCGTGATCCGGTTGATGTGGTTTTGCGGCGGGTGTCGGCGTTGTGGGCGGATTTGCGGGCGGGTGATGCCAAGAAGTTTGATGTGTTTGGCAAGGAGCTTTCGGAGTTGCGGGCGGAGGTGTTGCGAATACCTGTATCTCAAAAAGAGCAACGTTTCGGGGTGTTTATCAAGTTGCGAAAGTTGCGGCGTGCGATTGCGTTTTCTAATCCTTTGTTGGGTTTTGATGAAATCTTGTTTGTGAAGAAGCATCGTGCGGCTTACAATCACATGTGCGATCAATATTATGGAGTGAATTTGAAATCCGGCGGCGGCGTTTTTGTTTTATCGAATCCATTTGAGCGCGGCGGCAAGAAGCAGGAAGTTCGTAATTTGCTTGAGAATTTGCCGGTGGAGTCGGGTCGTCTTTCGGGCAAGAAGTTGTTGTCCGGTTCGTTTCTTTCGCCGGATATTTCTTTTGATGGGTCGAGGCTTGCGTTTGCTTATGTTGAGTGTGAGGGTGATGTAGCTCAAAAGTTCCATACGGATCCGAGCAAGGGACATTGGGACGCGGGGCGTTGTTTTCATGTTTTTACTTGTGATTTGTCCGGCAATTCGTTTATTTCTGCGTCGAATTTGCGTCAAATTACGGATGGTACGTGGAATGATTTTGATCCGTGTTGGTTGCCTAATGGTCGTTTGGCGTTTATTACGGAGCGTCGCGGCGGGTATTTGCGTTGTGGTCGTGCGTGTCCGACTTATACGTTGTTTGACATGGAGCCGGATGGTTCTCGGATGCGTTGTTTGAGTTACCATGAGACGAATGAGTGGCAACCGAGTGTGACGCATGATGGTCGGATTTTGTATACGCGTTGGGACTATCCTGATCGTCATGGTTGTACGGCTCATCATCCTTGGATTACGTCTCTTGATGGTCGGGATTCGCGTCATGTTCACGGCAATTTTTCTCCTCGTGCAAAGCGGGCGGACATGGAGCTTGATTGTCGGGTGGTGCCTGATTCGCCGAAGTTTGTTGCGACTGCGGCTCCGCATCATGGTCAAGCTTATGGTTCGTTGATTTTGGTTGATCCTCGTGTTGAGGATGATGATGCGATGGCGCCGGTGAAGCGTATAACGCCGGAGGTTGCGTTCCCTGAGAGTCAGGGCGGTGCGCAAGTTTACGGTGCGCCGTATCCGTTATCTGAAAAATATTATCTTGCTGTTGCGGATTTTTCGATGACGAAGGAGATGGGGGCGGAGTGGCATAATCGTAATTATGTGCGTGGTGATTATGGGATTTATCTTGTGGATGCTTTTGGCAACAAGGAGTTGATTTATCGTGATTCGGAGATTGGCTGCAATTCACCGATTCCGGTTATGGTTCGGGCGACTCCTCCTGCGCCGCCGCAGCAAATATCTGCTGATATTGAGCCGCAACCTTATCTTGCTCCTTTGAGGGACAAGATTGATTCGTTGCCCAAAGGTACGATATCGATTGTCAATGTTTATCAATCGTTGCGGGGGTTGCCTTCGGGGGTGAAGTTGCGTGAGTTGCGGGTGCTTCAACTTATTCCGATGTCTGTTCCGTCGGGTCATCCTCCTCACGAGACTGGTTTTAAGGAGCCGACGAGTAATGATTCTATTGTTTTGGCGCGGTATGTTTTGGGGACGGTTCCGATTGAGGATGATGGTAGTGTACATTTTGTGGTTCCTCCTCGTCGGGAGTTGATGTTGCAGGTTTTGGACGAGGATGGTTTGGCGGTGCAATCGATGCGGAGTTCGTTGTATTTGCATGATGGCGAGGTGTTATCTTGCAATGGTTGCCATGAGCAAAAAACGTCTGCGGTGACGTATCGGTCTGTGGGTATTTCGCCGCAGGCGTTGCGTCGTGCGCCGTCTGTATTGAAGCCGGATCATCCTGATTCGAATCCGTTTAGCTATCCGCGACTGGTTCAACCTGTTTTGGACAAGAATTGTGTTTCTTGCCATGAGGTCGAGCGGGCAAAGGGTACGAAGGGTGTACCAAATTTGGCGAAGGAGCCGATAAAGAACAAGTGGTATGCTTCGTTTAATGAGCTTGTTCCGAAGTATGGATTTTATTCGTATGGTGAGCCGTTGCGGACGATGCCGGGCAAGTTTGGAGCGAGGGGATCGAAGTTGTATGCGATTTTGAGGGCTGGTCATCATGATGTTAAGTTGACAAAGGAGGAGATGCATCGAATAACGTTGTGGTTGGATTGTGTTTCAATTTTCTATGGCGTGTATGAAAAGGAGTCAGGTGAAGCGCAACTACGAGGCGAAATCGCATACCCAACCCTAGAATAAAACCACAAAACACAAGATCGGCAACATAAGATCGACAACATAAGTCGGCAACATAAGATCGGCAACATAAGATAGCCAACGAGAGGTAGGCAACGAGAGGTAGACAACGAGAGGTAGACAACCGACCACCGGACGGTTGCGTCGGCGTACTCGCCGACAATGGGGGCGAAAAACGCACTGGCAAAACTAATACGCCCCAACGGGGCAAAAAGCCCATAGCACAGGGCAACGCCCTGTGAAAAAGCCCCCCAAATAACACCTCGCCCTGAAAGGGCAAAAGCCAAAAGGTACACCAAAAACGTCAAGGTTAGTTCGTTACGATAACTACAACCAACAATTTTGCCGCGAAGCGGCGCGGACTGGAACGCGGACATCCCGCCCGCCTCTGTATGTAATAGAACCAAAAAAGTTTGAACGGAACGCCAAAAAAATATTGGTAACGTAAGGAGGCAACCGACCGCCGGGCGGTTGCGTCGGCGTACTCGCCGACAGCGGGAGCGAGAAACGCATTGGTTCACCAACACGCCAATTGCCGCGAAGCAGCAACATTTGCCGTATTGGTACATTGATGCGTTTCGCGTCCCATTTTGCAATCATATATTTTAGTCGTGCAGCGACGGAATTATTGAATGCGGGTTGTAAAACAAGTATCCTGTTTGTT
>JAISQS010000634.1 GCA_031274045.1 Planctomycetaceae bacterium
ATAATGTGTGTTTTTTGTAACATAATTGTCCTCACTTTCGTGAATAGGGTTTTATTTTCAAAAATTGTTATTCGTTCAACGATCAAACGTAAACGATACATTCGAACATTGGTTGTTATGGATGTAGATAATCTTATATTCCTTGTAGTCAATATACGGTTGTAATTGTGATCCATGTTTCTGTTGCATTGGTACCAGACAACCAATATATACCTTTTACTCTTGAAAATTCCCCCATTTCCTACACTGCGTTCTCCGCGTCTCTGCACGCAATATATTTTTGTTGCGCGCGGAGACGCAAAGAGCGCGGAGTTTTTATTTTTTAACGCGGAAAGACGGAAATCGCGGAAAACGAACATTAAAAAATTTCCGCACTTTCCGTCTTTCCGCGCTTTCTGCGTTGAAAAAATATTGAATGTTCGATTTCAATGTTGATTCGAGAGGCAGATAAATCCATCTGCGTTCCTGCTCGCAATACATCTTCGTTGCGTACGGAGGCACAAAGGACACGAAGAATACACTCCAAAATAAAATTTCTTCCTTTGCGTTCTCCGCGTCTCTGCGCGAAATATAATTTTTGTTTCGCGCAGAGGCGCGGAGAACGCGGAGGATATTAAAAATTAAATTCCTTCCTTCGTGTTCTTCGTGTCTTTGTACGCAACTTTTTTAGGAATGTTGCGCACGAAGGCACAAAGAACACGAAGAATATACAAAATATCTGACGAGCGTATACAAATATTCCCTTAACTTTCCTATACCTTCCCTTAACTTCCTGCGAAAAATTCCACAACAATTACGCAATAAAAATTAACGAACTTGGTACTACGTTCTGTTTTTTGTTTTGTTTTTTTGAGTGGTGTTTGTTCTTTGGCGTGAGCACTTGTTCTTGCTTGTGCGCGGTGATATACTTTGCCGACTTTTGCGTGGGGTATTGTGATTTGAAGTACAACTTGCAAAAAAATACAGAACACGTTTTGGAATTACTCAACTCCAAAACATTAAAAACATCAAACACAAATTGAACACCGCCGCAACGAATCCGCAATAAAACGAATGTTCAATTTTAGTCGTTTAGATGTTTTTTGTTTTTTATCGGCGGCGTATTTTGGCAACATGTTGTTGTCAATCTGCTGCTGATAATCGGTAATATTTTTGAACAATTAACAATCAGTTTGAAATGATTGAAAAGAATGAATCGGGTGAAGTTTGGATTTACGCGGAAACGCAAGACGGTGAATTGCAAGAGATAACACAAGAACTCTGCGGCAAAGCCCGCGATTTGGCGGATAAGCTCGGAGTTAGTACCGGTGCTGTTTTGCTGGGCAAGGGAGTCGAGTCAGTTGCGTCGGGTCTTTTTGAGCGTGGAATTGATAAGGTGTATTTGGTGGAGGATGAGTTGCTCAAATTTTTTCGCAGCAGTCCTTATACGCATGCTTTAGTAGATTTGATCAAAAAGTATCGTCCTCAAATTGTCCTCTATGGTGCAAGTAATCTTGGACGCGATCTTGCGCCGCGAGTTGCATCGGCAACACAAAGCGGTCTGACGGCGGATTGTACGAATCTTGACATATCCGATGTTACAGAAAAGAGCGGAACAATTCACAAGAATCTTCTTTTGCAAATTCGTCCCGCATTCGGCGGTAATATAGTCGCGACAATCGTAAACTATGACCATTGGCCTCAAATGGCAACCGTTCGCGAAGGCGTATTTCCACTAGTCGAACCAGACAAAAATCGTCAAGGAAAAATCATCAGAGAACAATTCATCAAAGAATCCGAATCAAATGGAATGGGAAATTATTTGGGTTTGAATGCGGTTGAAGTAATCAGGCGTGAAGTTGCAAAACGAAAAATAAACCTGAAAGGAGCAAGAGTGATTGTTGCGGGCGGAGCTGGTGTCGGCAGCAAGGAAAATTTTGGGCTTTTATTCGAGCTTGCAAATCTTTTTGGCGGTACGGTTGGGGCGAGCCGCGCGGCGGTAGATTCCGGCTTCATCGGCGCGGAACACCAAGTAGGTCAAACTGGCTCAACTGTAAGACCAGCTATTTACATCGCTTGCGGAATCAGCGGAATGGTTCAACACCGCGTAGGAATGGACGGCTCCGCAAAAATCATCGCAATAAATAACGATAGCAGCGCACCCATCTTCTCAATCGCACACTACGGAATCGTAGGTGACCTAAAACAAGTCATACCACTAATGATCAAATCATTCCGCGAAAGAACATAATAAATACAAGTTGATCAACACATAATAAATTGATCAACACTTGATAGCTGATCAACACGCAATAAATTGATCAACACACAATATTGATCCATGTTCAACAAAGTCAGCTTGCAATTCCACATCAACAACGCGAGTTGACGAATATTTTCAACATGTTCGGCTTGGACAAAATAACATACGATTACGAAGTTGAATTTGTCCAAGCCGAGCGTGTCAATCAGATATTTAACCCATCAAAACGAAAGAATAATATAATCTTTCTCAAACAATCTTATCCGCTAATCCAATGCAAATACTACCCGCAATTGATATCTTAAACGGCAAGTGTGTTCGGCTTAAACAGGGCGATTATCTTTTAGAGACGCAATATTCGGAGGATCCTTTGGAGGTTGCGCGTCGTTGGAGTTTATTGGGTGCGGAGATGTTGCATGTGGTTGATTTGGATGGTGCGAAGGGCAAGCGACCGATGAATTTTGATCTTGTGGTTTCGATAGCGAAGGCAGTCAAGATTCCGGTTGAGGTTGGTGGCGGGATACGTAATGAGTTGGCGATTCGTGATTATCTTTTAGCTGGAGTTGAGCGGGTTGTGGTTGGTACGTTGGCGTTGACGGATCCTGATTGGTTTAGGCAGATGGTTATGCTGTATCCGCATCGTTTGGTGTTGGGAATTGATGCGCGTGGCGGTAGGGTTGCGGTGGAGGGTTGGAGTGAGACGAGTGGAGTTGGGGCGGTGGAGCTTGCGAGACAATTCGCAGAGCTGCCTTTGGCTGCGATTGTTTATACAGATATTGCCAAAGACGGAATGCTCGAAGGTCCGAATTTTGACGAAATCGCCACAATACAAAATGCAATACCACTCCCAATAATAGCATCCGGCGGCATCTCAACTCTTGAAGATGTCAAAAAACTAAAATCACTAAACATCCCCGCGTGCATAATCGGGAAAGCGTTGTACGAAGAAAAAATAAAACTAAACGATGCCATAAAAATCGCAAAAAATTCAAAATGAAAGACGAATATTGGAACGTGTACATTTTTTAGACAAGCAGATTTTTCGATACGTATAATTCAATTTAACAATTATTGCAGTGGAGTTATGATTTATGGCGGAACAGCGGAAATCGATTCGGGCGACATCGGACACGTTTACTCATTATCTTTTTGCGACACCGGGCAATGAACGGATTTT
>JAISQS010000652.1 GCA_031274045.1 Planctomycetaceae bacterium
GTATATTTTGATTGTTTTGTATTCTCAAAAAAAACATCTCAAAATATGTGTGGCATAATAAGGGCGTTGCCCTACGCTATGATATTTGATCCTTTCAGGGGCGTATAAATCGGAGGTCTACTTTCAAATCCTCCCACAAAATTCGAAACAATCAAGAAATTAAATTATGACAAAATACATTGAGAAAATTTGTGGAATTGTCCCATATACTTTAAAGAAAGTTGAGATAGAACTTGGTGGTAAAAATCTTATTGTTACCGGCGTTAACGGTTCGGGAAAAACTTCTTTTCTCCGCGCAGCTTATGATAAAACCAGTCTATTGATTGCACAAAAAAAACAAGGGAAATTGAAGAGGTTAAAGCAGGATTTATCCTATTTTGAAAAAGTATTGCCAGTACAAAAAGAAGTATCCTGCGATTACCAACTGGCTCAAGACTCTATTACATCAATAAAAAAAGAAATTGACGCTATTGAACAGGGTCTTAATGTTGTTATACCGAATGATCTTGAATTTTCGAACAATTATGATGAACGGAAAGCGGTTATTCGTTTTTATGAAGAAAAGCGATTGGCAACAATCATTGAAGCCAAGACCGCGCAAGGATTGCAGATGGAGATAGACGAAAATAAAGATATTGCGGTGACGAAAAAAGTGGGTGACAAACTTGAACAACATTTATTAAATCTAAAAACGCGGCGTTCATTTGCTATCACCGAAGACAACGATAAAGTTTTGGCAGATACAATTGATAAATGGTTTACGAATTTTGAAAAAAACCTAAAAATATTATTTGAAGACAATTCTATTCAGCTTATTTTTAATTCCAAAAATGAAAAAAATAAGTTTTTACTTCAACAAAAAGGCAAAGAGCCGTTTACGTTCCAAACTCTTTCTGCGGGTTATAAAGCCATATTTGATATTTATGCCGACTTACTCATGCAGACAGAATATTTCAAAGTCCAACCCGACGATTTGCAGGGAACCGTTTTTATCGATGAAATAGAAACGCATCTGCATGTTTCTTTGCAACGTTTGATTCTACCGTTTTTTGTTGAATCATTCCCCAATATACAATTTCTGGTTACAACTCATTCCCCTTTTGTATTGATGTCAACCCCAGATACGATTGTTTTCGATCTGGAGAAAGAAGAACCATGCGTCATAACAGAAGTCAAATCACAAGCAGAAATACTTGACGAATATTTAGGAGTCCCTACAACGATGCCGATTTGGGCGGAGGAGAGATTGAACAACATTTTAACTAAATATTTGAAAATCGACACAAACAAAATTTCATTGGATACGATGCGAGACGAAATGAAATCTGCGGGTTTAGCGATTTACTTTCCGGAATCGGTAACAAAAATATTGGAGGAAAAACAATGATTAAATTAGAACATCCCAGTTGCCCCAATCCCCAAACACCGGATAAAAAAAGTTACAAAGACGAAAAAAATAAAGGGGCATTGCGAGATGCCGCTTTTGGTAAATGTATGTATTGTGAAAGCAAAATTGAACATAATAGTTATGCGCACATTGAGCATATTAAACCAAAAGCAAAATATCCCGAGTTGGAATTTGTCTGGGAAAATTTGGGTTATAGTTGTGAACGATGTAATACGAACAAATCGGATAAATACGAAGAGACAACACCCTTCATCAATCCCTACACGGAATCTCCCGAAGTTCATATTGTTTTTTTCGGCAGCATCCTTTTTGCAAGACAAGGTTCCGAACGCGGTCAACTCACCATCAATGAGATAAAATTGAATCGACCCGGACTAATCGAAAAACGAGCGGAACGACTAAAGAATCTTGATACTATGATTAAAGCCACATTCCGAACTCAAAACAACAACCTACGCAAACAAGCATTAGACACTTTAAAACAGGAAGCCGAAAAAGATAAAGAGTATTCAGCAATGGTTAAATCAATGTTGAAATTACACGAAATTGAATAATGGAACAACCGAAACGGAACAATAAAATGGAAGTATCATCAGGTGGTTATCACTGCTTTTTGTTGAAATTTATCTCGACCATTTTTTTCGTGACAATGATGTGTTGATTGACGATCCGAATAATTCAGTCCAACGTTTCAACAAACGTTGGACTAAATACGCTGATATACTTTTTTACTCTTGATAATTTATTTTTTTATTTTATCGAGTAGTTTGTCGAAGCCTTTTTTGATTTCTTTTTCGATTTTTTCTTTTTCGATTTTTGGCGGTTCGGTGTTTTGTGTTGGTGTTTGGTTTTGGTTGGTTTGGTTGGTTGTGGGGAGTAGATTTTTTAATGCTTGTTTTAGCAAGATATCGGTTGTGTTGGACGATTTGTTTATGTCGGCAAGTTGACCGTCCAACTCAGCAACATCCGACTTCATCTTTTGCAAAACCGGCTCTACCTTATCCTTTATCGCCGCCAACAAATTATTCGTCGTCTCATTGTTAGCGGCAACAATAGAATCATTTATTTTAGCCCTCGCAATATCAAATTCTTTCGTCAAAATCACCTCCAACTCCGCAATAATCGAATCAGACAAATTACTTTTGAATGTATAACTTGGGTTGTTGCGTAAGCCGTTGATTTTTATTGACATTGTGAAGTCTTTTATGGAATTTAGAATTTGGTTTAGTTCTGTTTCGTGCCGCAATTGTTTTCCGTTTTTTGGTTTTATTAGATTTAGTTGTACGTTACTTTGTGTAATTCTTACTTCGCCTTCGATTTGTTCGCCGTTCACCGTCAAGACTGCATCTATTGCCGAAATTCCGGGCGAAATATTTATTGCAAATTTGTCTGTATCTCCTAGTATTCGTTCGGGCAAATTGTATCTTGGGCATCTTATGATCAGTCTGTCATCAGACGCGGTGCCGGTTCTATTGATGCTCAAAGTCACGTAAACATTCGGCAAAATATCTTGATCGAAAACAGCCGGTACCTGTATAGCGTTGACATCGTCCCCGACCGGAAAATTCGGTGTTGCGGCAATCCCGCTCCCCGAAAAACATATTTGAGCCGCCAACGGCTCCGACCCAAGACGCATCGGAACCGCAATATTACTCAACTCACAATTAAAATAGACCGGCACATTCCCGAAATAAGCAGCACCTGTCATACCCAACCTGTCAACCAAAAACTCCGGTCGCGTCTCAATTGAGGCAAAACGAATCGTCTCTCCTTTGAATCGCTTTGGCGGCGATAGCCCAAAACGTTCGTAGAATTTTGTCAAATTATTCTCCATCTCAACAGGCTCAACAATAGAACTCGCCCAACCTCCCCACGCCATAATCTTCGATAACTCACTACGCGTCTCGCCGCCAATCAACGCCTCCGATATACCAACAACATCCAACTTCCCGCCAACACCCGCCCGCACAACTTGCTGATCCTTCAACGCAGACTCCGAAAGTTTACGGCAATCAGAATGAATAACCTGCCGCAATTGCTCCGAACCTTCAACAACACGCCGCAACAACTTATACGACTCCTCAAGCTCCTTAATCAACTTGACACCATCACCAATATTACCATCGCCGTTGCGGAATTTTGCAATACGATTTTGTATCGATTGACAACGTTCATGCAAAATTGATGCATCGTTGTTGAAATTGTTGAATGAATCAGCCGACCATTTTTTGCTCAACTCCTCCGCCAACTTAAACGTCTCGAGTTGCCGCAAATATTGCAATGTTACCTCCTCCGGCGAACTACCCAACAACTCAATCAAACCAACCTTGTCCGACTTCACCGCTGTCAACAACTCACTACTCTGATTTTTGAGTTCCGACCACATTTTGTCAGGAATAAATTGACCCGCGTCCGGTGTTGGGATTGATATTTGCAATCCTTCAACTCGCACTTCGGGCAGATGGATGTATCGTTGCAGAATATCGCTCGGCGAACCTTTGATGTAAATTTTGTCTGCGCGTACCGACGCATTTTTAGAGTTGGGCAAATTGCCGCCGGAGAGACGGAATTGATCGATAGTAAACTCGCCTTGCCCAAAATTTGATCGCACAATATCAATCCCAACAACACAACCGGTCTGACGCGAAAAAACAGAACACAATTGCCAACGAATCAAAACATCACGAAACCAAAAAGCAAAAAAAACACAAATCAACACCACAAAAAATCGCGGAATTACTATAGACCAACGAGCAAACATGTTTTTAAAAATTTGTAAAAGGTTAACCAAATCTCCCAAAAATATACACAACTCAAAACAAACAACAGCAACAAAAAAGCGAGCAACATTGTAGCACAAAATTTTCTAAATAATATCAATTATCGAGGGCGTTGTATTTGGTAGACAACAATCATATACTTTTTGTACGTTAAAATTCA
>JAISQS010000662.1 GCA_031274045.1 Planctomycetaceae bacterium
AGCAAGCTACCGTCGCTTCGCGGCGGTTCAGAAAAGTAACAGTAATTACAGAGCTTTGTGCTATGCGATTTCTTTTATTATTTCTATGGCTTTTTCTGGTGTTACGTTGCTATGAACTTTTTCATCAACAACAAGCACCGGCGCAAGTCCGCACGCCCCAAGACACGAAACCGTTTCCACCGTAAACTTCATATCATCCGTTGTCTGCTTCCCGTCACCCAACTTTAACTCCGTCCGTAACGCATCCAAAATATGCTCCGAACCACGAACATGACAAGCTGTTCCATCGCACAATTTGCACGTGTGTTCTCCTTTCGGTACAAGCGTAAAATGCGCGTAGAATGTTGCCACGCCGAAAACGTGAGCCGGCGGTATACACAACGTCGTCGCAATAAACGTCAATATCTCTTCCGGCAAATAACGATAAAACTCCTGTACTTGTTGTAGTATCGGTATTAGACGCGCAGGGTCGTGATTGTTTGATTTAAGTATCTCAACAACACGGTCAAATTTCCGTGTCTGTTGTGTTTGAACGGCTGGGGTTTGGGCAATTGTACTCATCTTATTGGTTTAGTGAATTTGGGTTAGAAGTTGTGTAATTTGTGATTGCAGTGTCTTGTGTTAAAAATAAATTGTTAGAAGTTGTCTTATAGAACCGTTCCAACAAAGCCGCATGATTATCACCAATTCAAATATCACGTCAAGGAGAGGATGCTTTACAAGGAAGAGGATGCTTCACATAATAATCCAACAAGCACAACTGAAATTTCTATTGCAAACAGTTTGTAACATTTTTCCGAAAACCTCATCTGCTCGGTTTGACCGTCACCAAATACCCGCCGCAATGTACAACCTATTGCAAGAATCGGAAACTCGACTACATTTACCGCGTCGGTTTAGAAAAGAGGAATGATTATTGAAAATGAAAAAGGTTGAAACCGATTTTTATAGTGTGATGTTGAGGGGTACATATTCGTGCAATATTTTTTAAAGAGTCTTTTTGTGTTGTAGGTTGATTTTTGTGAATGCACATGTTAAGTAATATGAATTACGGCAGGTTATATTTGATGTATATTCGATTCGGGATCAACAATTCTTTTGGTCTTATATTTTGTCTTACAATTTTATTTGTTCTGTTGAATTTATTTTCTGTGGGTGGTTTTGCTGCGGACAAATTGACGCGGCGAGCGAATCTTTCGGAGCGTAGTAGTTTGTCGGAATCCAAGTCGGACGCGGAATCGGATTTGCCCAAATTGGTTCTTGTTGTTTCGCCGAAAATTTTTAACAAGCCGCTTGAGAAGTGGATTCAATACCGTGCAAATCAAGGTTACCACATCAAGTTGATCAACACCGACGGAACATCAACCCCGCAAGAAATACGTGAGCGGATGATTGGAGTTGTGTCTGCTGGGGTTGATGTTTCTGCGGTGTTGCTTGTTGGTGTTGGTGCGGTTCGGTCGGAGTTGGGGCGTTCTTTTGTTGTTCCGTCGCCGCGTTTAGTTTGTCGTGTGATTGATAAGATTTCGAATGATCCGCATTTGGCATCGGACGATTGGTATGTTGATTTTAACAAAGATAATTATCCTGATTGTCCAATTGGTCGTCTTCCGGCTAATTCGCCTGATGAGCTTGAAGTTTTGATTCAAAAGATCATTCG
Source organism: Planctomycetaceae bacterium (assembly GCA_031274045.1). GTDB lineage: Bacteria > Planctomycetota > Planctomycetia > Pirellulales > Thermoguttaceae > WRKP01. Next base: position 1,658 of record JAISQS010000662.1, read on the forward strand.
TTATGAATCTGCGATCAAGCCTGATATTTGGTGTCGTCAATTTCAGGTTGTTGCGGGGTCGGGTGAATTTTCGCCGATTGTTGATGCGGTTATTGAGGCGGCGGCGCGGCATGTTTTCACGGATAAATTTCCGGCTTCGCGCGAAGTATCGTTTTTATTTGCGAATTGGCAAAGCCGTTTTTGCCCGTCTCCGTTGGATATTCAAAACGAATATTTGGCTTCAATCGAACGTGCGCCGATGTTTTGGATATACATCGGACACGGACAACACCGCTCGCTCCAACCGCTAAAAACACCAAAAGGATTATTTGAAACATTCGGCGAAAAAACACAAAAACAGCCCAACAATACAGACCATCACACCAACCCGAATTCGTTTCCTGTTGTTCATTGTAAGGATTCGTTACCTATTGCGATGCTTCTTTGTTGTTATGGCGGCGTGCCGGATGCGCAGACGAAATCGGTTGCGGAGGAATTGATTTTGCAGCGTGATGGACCGATAGCGGTTGTTGGTGCGTCGCGTGTTGCGATGCCTTATGGGTTGGGAATTTTTGGGGTTGAGTGCTTGTATGAATTTTCGGAGAGGCAAGCTGACGGCGGTAAAAATTTCGGACTGCCAAGTGGAAAAGAGCCGCGTGATGTTGCGGACAAAATAAAATTGACCTCTGTAATTTCGCAGGATTCGTTGCAAAAAAAATCTGTCGGGCAAAAAAAGTTGACGTTAGGTTCGCTCATATTTGAGTCAAAAAAACGAATGCTCTCAAATTACGCGAGTGATTTGAAAACACGATCATCACAATCAACAAGTTCGCCGCAACTCAATAATGTTACCGCCCCGACAGCAACAAAACCCGCCGCCAACACGAATCAAATTAACAACTCACACAAAACAAAAGCGTCTGATCAAATCACAAAAATTGATCCGCATAAAACATTCAGGAGGAGTCTTGAGACGTTTGCGAGGTTATTTGATCCGTTGCCGTATAAGCTTGATGTTCAGCTTGAGGAGCATGTTGAGTTGATGCATTTGTTTGGTGATCCGTTGCTTGAGTTGCCGGTATCTTTGTCAATCAAACTCGATTTGCCGCAACAGATTCAGGCGGGAAAAATTCTAACGGTCAAAGGTCAAATTCAATTTGCGCAGTTGCCAAAAAACGTTGATGATTGTGTTGTTGATGGACGAGTTATGTTGGAGCTTGTGGTTTCGCCTAGCCGTATTTCGTTGAAATCGCAACGTCGCAGTGCGGAGACGTGTTGTGGTGCCGCGACTCGAGTTGCGGACAATGAGGAGTACAAACTTGCCAATCAACAAGTCATATTGCGGCAATTTGCACCAATCAACGGCAACGGCTCTTTTGCACAAGACTTCAAGATTCCAAATAACCTACGCGGCAAATATCTAATCCGAACATTTTGCCCGCTCAAGAAAAGTTACGCACTAGGCAGCACAGAAATCTT
>JAISQS010000671.1 GCA_031274045.1 Planctomycetaceae bacterium
GTGTAAGCAAAACCCTTAAAGATTGTATTCTATCTATTTTAACAAAATAATGCTTACTAAATAACGTAAATCACCACGATGATTTTATCCAAATTACACAAATTACGGCGCACCCTCTAACAAAACAACCTTAGTAACCATTGACAATAAAAAATATCTACCATACCTTTTTTTTAGCACGCAGATAACACAGATTGTCTGGATTTACGCGGATTTTTAATATAACGCAGTAAAACGCCTGTACAACAATTCTTTATCTGCGAATATCTTTAAAATCTGCGTCATCTGCGTACCAAAAAAGGTTTGACGTTATGTTTGTGTGGGATTCACGGGCTAATAATGTGTTTTGTTGGAAAATTTGGGTGGAAATGAGGTTAAAAGCAAGACTCGCTCTTTTGCATCATCAAGCCGAATAATTTGGCGTATGTTCGACCAAGTCAGATTCGCTACACACTGCGTAGCGAATTCGCTAAAATCAGGAATCACAAGGTAAAACTGCCTAAAATTACGGAGGTTCGCCTCCGAAAAACCCTTCCCAAAAGTATCACCCAAATAGCGGGAAAGCCGCTCTATACTTTTTACACTTGAAATTTCCTCTTTTATAAGTTCACAGTGAATATTTATACAACCAATCATGAGTTTTAATCGATTCGCAACAGGTAACCAATTTCCCCTCCCTTAATAACAATGATGCTCCCCACCACACGCCCTTACCCCATTATTGTTTGAGTAGAGACGCAATGCATTGCGTCTGTACTTTCAATTTCGAATCGCCAGAAATCAAAGCATTTCGCTATATTGGATTCAATTCGCCTCAAATTTTATCGTGAACTTCATGATTAACGAATAAGGGGATAAGGGCGCGTGACTGGGGGGCTCTTTGGTTATTAAGGGATGGAGAAGTTGGTCACCAGTTACGAATTGGCAAAGACTCATTGCCGGTAACCATATTATTTTGATTGCGATTGTGATGTGAATTTTCAAGTGTGAAAAGTATATTCATTTGTTAGACTCATTTGAGTTATGGTTTTTTGTTAATTGTCAATATTTTTCAACATCATGTTTGGTTCTCAGTTTTTTATTTTTGAAGTTGTCAGGTATTTTCGTAGATTTTCTGTTGTTATTTTTGGGTTTTGGGCGTTTTGTATTGTGCTGCTTACAGCGATTCTTGATATTCCTGTTGTGATAACTTCGTTTATATTGTTTTCGTCTATTCCGCCTATTGCGAATGCGGGGATTGTTATTTCTTTATTTATCTCTCTCAAAAAATCTGTTCCGGCTAACGAATCAAATGATTTTGTTTTTGAGATAAAAACCGGACCTGCTCCGATGTAATTTGATCCGTCTGTTACGGCTTGCCGTGCTTGATCTATGTTGTGAGTTGAGATGCCGATCAGTTTATTTTTGCCAAGAATTCGCCTCGCGTCGGCAATCGATAAATCGTCTTGCCCAAGATGCACGCCGTCCGCACCGGATATTTTTGCCAAGTCAGTCCGATCATTCATTATGAATAATACATCACGCTCCGCTGCGTCAATCTGCTCTCGCAAAATCCGGCTACAAGCAAGAATCCTACGATCATCTGCAACCTTATCACGTAGCTGAATAACATCAGCTCCCCCCTCAATAACCGCACAAATAACAGAACCAAAACGAAATTCACTCTCCATACAATCAACCAAAACGCATAACTTCGCTTCGTTAATTTGCGCAATCAATCTACTGTATTCCTTGTCCGCGTCAGCTATCGATTTGTCAATATTATCCAACGCGACAAATTCATCTTTCAACAAAATATTATTATCATCACCAGCCGCGTAATTATTGTTACAATAATTACTCTGCTGTCGGTCAGAACAGTGACACAAAATTTCTTTATGAAACGAATAACTTTCATACCGCAACCGTTCCACCTCTCTCGCAATTTCAGGATAATTGATCTTTGAAAACTCCTCAATACTTCGCAACGATTCCTGCAACCGTGCAAAATTTGCATCAATAACATCATCCGTTGAACCTCTGAAATATTCGTTTTCCCCTTCAATTTCCTTGCCAACATCATTGCCGCTCTCACGCGCTTCAAGACGTTTTTCAAGATTTATAGGATTCAAAATCGTCTGCAATCTGTGTCTGAAACTTTTGAGTTTTTTTGTCAATTGTGCGTCGTCGAGAACGAATCTCGCAAAATCTTCCAGAACGCGGATCGCTTCACGGCTGCGGTTTGTTGCGGCATCAAGTAGCCGATAAATTTTGTACGATAATTGTTTCGGGGCGGGTTGAGAGTTGTCGATTGGTGTTTGTTGGGACGAGTTGTGTGGCGAGTTTGTTTGGGTGAATGCCGAATCAGAAGCGAATGAATCAGACAAATCGGCAACCGCAAAAGCCGCGTCATTTGACTGTTGCCAAATTGAAGAGACGAAACTTAAGTTGCTGTTAGCGTGTAAAGCGGTGATCCTCTCACGTAACGTCGTCGTGTCAAGCCCGTGATCACTGAGCCAAAGTCCGACATCAGACACATCCATCGAAATCGCAAGCAACAGATGCTCAGTAGCCATTTGCGGCATCGGCAAAGAAAAATTATCACGGGTAGTTTCGATAGTTCGGACACCACCGTTTGCTATCGGGATTTTTTGATTTTTTTTTGTCAAAGTCCCAAATTGAAGCCCGATAGTTTCAAACGCAGTCTCAAGTTCACGCGATAATTGCCCAACCGTAACAGGTTGATCGTCAACATAAAACCAGAAGAGATTCCGCTGATTCGCAAATTTGTTTACAGGAAAATTATTGTCACTATTTTGTGCAAAAATAGAGTAATAACGTTTAGATGTCGGCGTAGCAATTTTGTTATTTTCCAAAGTTACTTCGTCGTGTTCATTTTCTCGACCGTGTGATTTTTTTTGTTGTTGGTATTGGTTTCCGGAGCTGCCGTCAGCGTCGAGGGGAACGGTGACATTTGTGGTCGCGTTCACGCCGTTACTTGTACCGACCGGATTGACGGTGTTTGGTTGCCATCCGGCGGTGCCGGAATACGCTTCCGCCGGAATACCGTAACTTCCCGCTTGAAATGACGGCGCACTAACCGGCATCTGCAAGGTCGCAAATTGCTCGCCGGTGACAGAATCAACAGCACCGGTATCAATAACATTTGTGCCATTTGTGTCTTCGGGGGCGAGTCTGTCGGATGCGTTGTTCAAATTGAAATCGTGCAAAGCAGGATTGAAATTCTTCCTTTCAAGAATGTCCAAATCAAACGATTCGCGAAATCCCGCAAGCGTCATACCTGATTCGAACAACCATTGCGCCGCACGGCAATCCTCCTCCTTGAACAACGCAACAAGCAACTTTACCGGCGATATATCAGTCGATAAAACCATCGGTAACCGCTCTTCCGATGCACGATCAAGAACACGAAACGCCGCATGTGTTAAATCAAAACGCATCTTGAGTTGGATGTTTTGGGTGTGATTGAATGATGATAAGTTTACCGTCGATCCGATGCAAGTTGTCGTGTACGTTATACACTACGTATGTTCATTATTGACAGTTTTAAAATCATTAAAACCGACCGCCTCGTTGACAACATACCAACAAGGCGGCGAGTTTAAACGATACTGTAAGGCGGCGTAATAAAACCTGTCATCAGCATCTTGAGTTATCGGACGAGGTCTTTTTTAAATTCGCTAAACGATTGGCAAGTCAGCGCGGATTGAAACAAAGAATTAAGCGCAACCGCATCCGAATACGACTCAACACTCTCCCGAATATCACTCGGAACAGCCCTCTTAAAACGAGTCGAAAGACAAGTTAAAATCATATCTTTTGTTGCGCGTTCTGCACCGATTTTTATTCCGAGTTCTTTACCGAGTTCTTCGCCGATTTTTATTCCGCGTTTTTCGCCGATTTGTACGGCTCCGTCTAAAAGTCCAACCATTTTTTTACCTCCACTGGATCGTTATGGGTTATTTTTACACAATGTCTCTCAATATCTGTA
>JAISQS010000732.1 GCA_031274045.1 Planctomycetaceae bacterium
ACCGCAATAATTATCTGCGACATGTGGGACAAAATGCCCTGCATCCCAGTCGAAGCCCGCGCAAACGAACTCGCAAAAGAAATCGAAAAAGTCATAACAATCGCCCGAAAAAAAGGCATATTGATCATACACGCTCCCAGCGGAGACCTCGAAAACTTTGACAAAAACTACCCCGAAAAACCAAAAGCACGCGAAACATCAAAAGAATACCGCAAAGGCTTCGGGAACTCGAAACATTGGGACGCATGGGAACACAGCTCACCAAGCGAAGACGGAATCCGATTCCCCGTAGACGTAGGAGACGGCGGATGCAACCGCCCCGAATGCGAAGGCAGACCACACATCCTCCGACAAACCAACCTAATAACCATCGCAGATAACGATGTCCTCACCGACGACTACGTCGAAATAAAAGATTACACAAAAGCAAAAGGAATAAAAAATATCATCCTCATGGGTGTACACACAAATATGTGCATCATCGGAAGACCATTCGGATTGCGGGCAATGAAAAAAGCCGGTTACAACGTTACTCTAATGAGAGACATGACAGACGCATCATACAACAACGATTACCCAAAAACTCCCGTTTGGCCAAACGTCGATCACTACGCCGGATTAGCACTCATCCTCGAACACATCGAAAAATACATTTGCCCAACACTAACATCCACAGATTTCACCAACAAACCACCATTCCAATTCGCCGAATCCATAAAGAAAAATAAAGAACCAAAAGAACAAAAATAAAAACACCCCAACCACACAAACAAACCCCCAACACAATCCGTTTTTTTACCAAAGAGAATTTGAGCGTGTTGGCGGCGTTTTTTTTATTCGGTTGACTTGTGTTGGTTCTTTGGGTTGCTATAATTCGCCGCTCTCGCCGCAAGATTGGGTGGATTTTGTTGGGTTATGTTGTTTGAATTGCGGCAGATGTTCCTTGAACATTACATTAAAAACCAAAACCAATGGAGGTATTCCATGAAAAGACGCGATTTCGTCAAATCAACCACGCTCGCTATCGGAGCCGGTTTGACCATATTAACCAACGGCATCAACGCAGCAGAAACAAAAGCAAATAATAAAATCAATATCGCATTGATCGGATGCGGCGGTCGAGGCAGTGCCTTGCTGCTGGGCTTCGATTACCCGGGCGCGAGAATTAAAGGATTCAGCGAATTTGATGATGTCAACGTCCTCTACACCTGCGATGTCCAAAAAGATCGCGGCGAGAAAGTTGCCCAAAAAGCAAACGCCAAATACACCGCCGATATGCGTACCGTTTTGGACGATGCCAAAGTTGACGCTGTGGTTTGCGCCCTTCCCGATCACTGGCACGCATTGGCGGCGGTTCGAGCTTGCCAAGCGGGTAAAGATGTCTTCACCGAGAAACCCGCTTCCCATTCAGGTTGGGAAGGGGAAAAGATGGTCGAAGCCGCCCGCAAATACAAACGAATCGTCCAACACGGAACGCAAAACCGAAGCGCAGAATACAACTTCACCGCAAAGAAATATATAGAAGAAGGAAAATTGGGCAAAATTCACCTTTGTCGCGTGTTCAATCAAAAACTTGAAATGAACTCCTTCAAGATAAAGAACGAACCCACGCCAAACGGACTCAATTGGAGCGAGTGGCTTGGACCAGCCAAAGACCGTCCATATTCTTCTACGATTTTGCATAGAAATTGGCATGAGCTTTGGGATTTTTCGTCCGGTGATATTCTGAACGACGGCGTGCATCAGATTGATCTTGCGCGTTGGCTTGTTGGCAAGGAGTTCCCCGAATCCGCTTACGCAGTCGGCGGCAGATTCACCGACCAGAGCGATGCCGAAACGCCCGACACCCTGATCGCAACCTACAAATACGATGATTTGATTTTCACGGTTGAGGAAACTTTGTACACGCGATACATGTACAAAATAGATTCCACAGTCCGCATGACAGACATGGTTCCTTACTGGATGCAATGCGCGACGGCAATAGAATTGTACGGAACAAAAGGTCTGATGAAGATTGGCAGACACGGCGGGGGGTGGCAAGTTTTCGACAGACCCAAAGACAGACAACCGGTCATCAAAGAAACCGGACACGGCAGATTTCCCGACGTTCCACACAAACAGAATTTTTTGGAATCGATCAGAACGCGTGAGTTACCAAACGCGGATATTGAAAAAGGACACCGCAGCACTGCGTTGGTGCATTACTCAACAATTTCGTACAGGTTGGGTGGAGTTGCCCTGAAAATAAACACCGAAACAGGCAGAATCGAAGACAATAAAGAAGCCGAAAAATACTGGAAACGAGACTACCGCGAACAATACGCAATCCCCGATGAAGTCTAACACAATCAACAACCCACACGACAACCCAAAAAACATCCAAACGCACATCACAAGGTTTAAGTTTTTCGGATTGTCGTGTTGGTGTGGGTCTTTTTGTTGGTGGTTGTGGTATATCCCTCATTGTGTTGGGGCGTATTTTTGTTATGATATTCCGCCCTTGAGTTGGTTGGTATTTTGCCGGAGTTTTTGGGTGTGTTTTATTTTGCCGGTATTGGTACGAACCTCCTTGTTTTAAATTAGTCTTTTCAAGTATTTCCTTATATTCATAAAATTGCGATGGAAAAATCGAACGACATTCGTGGCGTATTGGAACGTATACACAATTTGCAGTCTCAGCTTGGCGAGCTAAACGGTCGATTGCGGCGCGGCAAATTGCTTATGAAATCACAAAGCGACGCGATAGATAAAAACGCGGCAACATTGCAAAAAATAAACGATGAGTACAACAAGTTACGCGGCTATGCGAAACAAAAGGAGCTTGAAGTTACCCATAATGATCAGAATCTTGAGCGTCGCCGGACGCAGTTGCGTGAGGCGAAATCTAACAAAGAATATCAAGCATTGCAATCGCAAATTGCAGCCGACGAAGCGGCGCGTGGGGTGCTTGATGATGAGGCGATTGAGGCGATAGAGAAGGCGGATGAGTTCTTTGTGAATATTGAAGCGGCGGAGGTGGAGTTGAAGAAGTCTCAGGATTTATTTGAGCGGACGAAAAAGAAATACTTTGAGGACAAGCCTGTTATTGAGGCGGATATAGTGACGGTGAGTGAGTTGCTTAAGGTTGAGGAGGTGAAGTTGCCGCGTGATTTCAAGGAGATTTATGATCGTCTTGTGCGTACAGTCGGCGGCAAGGAATCTTTGTCTGTTGTGGAGAACCAGCGGTATTGCGGTGCGTGTAATCACCAAATCCCAATAAATTCTCTCGCAATAATTTTGCAAAAAAAACCTATCGTTTGCAGCTCTTGTGCAAGATTACTCTACGTTCCCAAAGACTTCGTATTCGAGCGGGGTTAAAAGTTTGAGTTGCGGCGGATGCGGATGGTGTCTGATTTTGGATTACGGGATTTTTTGGTTTGTGGAGTTTGTTTGTTGTGTTTTTTGGGATGTTTTTGTGTTGTGCCGGTTTGTAATTTGCGCAACGTAATTTAGTTTTTAGATCGAGTTGGTCTATTTTTACAAATTGATTTTGGGAGGAAATTTTAATGACACGGGTTTTAGTGGCGGATGATTCGAGTACGATGCGGAAGATAATTCTTCGGTCGCTTCAGGCGGTAGGTATAAAAGACGTGGCGGAAGCGGCGGACGGGTCGCAAGCTGTTGAGCTTTTTGCGCCGGGCAAGTTTGACATGGTGTTGACGGATTGGAATATGCCGGGCAAAACGGGGCTTGAAGTTCTCAAAGAAATACGGGCTTTGGATGCAAAAATACCGGTGATAATGGTGACAACCGAAGCGGAAAAGTCTCGTGTATTGGAGGCGATTCAGGCGGGTGTTACGGATTATCTCGTGAAGCCGTTCACATCGGACACGTTGCGAGAAAAGCTGGAAAAACACGGATTCAACAACGGATAATTTTTTCGGATACAACAACGAATAAATTATTCCGATTGCTACGAATTCGGTTCTACACAAAACGTACTAATACAAAGTTCCCTGATTGTTTGAGACTGATTATTAGTGGATTTTACCGCAAAGAACGCGAAGATCACACAAAGAACGCAATTAAATTCCTTGCGAACTTTGCGAAAACTTTTGCGAACTTTGCGGTGAAAATTCTTCCATTAAATTGGTCAACTGTTCGTCGTCTTTTTTGAATTGTTGATTGTGTGAAGGGATAACTTTGTAACCGGAACTCGAAGTGATAATAACTTCTTGTCTGAATTGTCTTATGTTACCACTACCAGGGACACTGTTGTCAAACTGCTCCAATATAGTGTCCTTCGTCTGTACATCCCCGTAGAAGGCATTGCGGGTGTCTAACATTAGCAAGCCGAGATATTCTGCTTCTTTCTCTATTTCGTAGGTTAGTTTACTATTTATTTTTTCTGCTGCGAGTGCGTTGGCAGTCGGGTTGTTTCCTTTCGTTTTAACATCGGTGATTGTCAATTTGCCTTGATCGTCGATTTTCATGGAGAAATCCACGACTTCCGAATCGCCGAACAGTTCGAAGATGTCCGAGCGTAATTCTTTGATAAACTCACTAAAATCCGGCTCACGATTAAGTAACCATGCTTCGCGATCAATTTCTCTCCCCCATTCGGCAGGATCGTATTCAGGTGGCATAAATCCTTTGGTGAAGAGGTGAGGATTTTCCTTTATGTTAAGTGCAGATGAGTTGAAAGCGGATTCGAGAGCTAGGCAAACTTCCGTCGCCAAATCCGGGTCGACGCTGGTGTCGGAAACGTCGGGGGCAAACATGAAAATGCCATCCAGACTTATACCGAAATTAGAACAATATCCTTGATTAAAATCAACCGGGTCTATTCCTTTCTCGTCCAAGACTTGAAGGAATATTTCGTTGAAAGTCTGAGTGGCGACCGGAAGTAGGTGAAATGCGAACCAATACGAACCATCTTCACGTTTCATTTCTTCTCTCATTTCGTCGGTTATTTCTACCGTTTGGGCGGTCGCGGTTTTCTCGTTCGTGTTGAAGGAAACGGTAGAAATAGAGGAACGCTTGTAAGTACCGGAAGAGGACAAAGCAGACGGAACATATTCATCTTTGAAGTTCCATGATGATGAGACCAATGACGAAGATTGAATATTGATCGCAACTCTAGCGGGAGTATTGACACCGACAGTTTGCCGTGAAGACTGAAAATTGTAATCTGAAAAAGGATTTTGAAATAAGTCTATCATTTTATTC
>JAISQS010000082.1 GCA_031274045.1 Planctomycetaceae bacterium
TTTTGGTGCTTGTTTTTCGGATTCGTTTTCGATTTCGAATGGTGTTGCTGCGTTGAAGTTGAACATACCGGCGACGATATTTGAGGGGAAGATTTCGCGATCTGTGTTGTAAGTCATAACTGAATCGTTGTATGCTTGGCGGGCAAAAGCGACTTTGTTTTCTGTTGAGGTCAACTCCTCTTGCAATGCCAGCATATTTTGATTCGCTTTCAAATCGGGATATTGTTCAACAACAACCATGAGCCGACTCAATGCACCGGTCAATTCCCCTTCGGCATAATTTAGTTTTTGCATTGCCTGCGGGTCGCTTGGGTCGGCGGCGGCTTTGTTTGCTGCGCCGTGAGCTTGGTTTCGTGCGTTGATGACGGCTTCGAGCGTTTCCCGTTCGTGTTTGAGATAACCCTTGACCGTCTCAACAAGATTCGGAATCAAATCGTAACGCCGCTTCAATTGAACATCAATTTGCGAAAAGGCATTTTTGTATCGATTCCGTCTTGTAACCAATCCGTTGTAGATGCCGATTGCCCAAAGCAAAAACACCACAACAATCAAAAACAGAACTCCAAGCACGATCAGACTAATAACGCCAGTGGACATAATCATTTTCTCCTTTCTATCATTTTAATTTTTCTGTGTCCGTTCATAACAAATAAACGAACAGTCAACAAAACGCCGTAATTTGGCGTGTTACTACTATATTGCGCAACAAAAATACGCGGTACAGTTTGGTCATAGTCAAAACGTCAAGTCAGAAATTTAATGCACACACATCAAATCATCCAACTCACGACGCGAAATTGTACCAAAAAAAATCGCAACCGGTATACGCAAAAACTCACAATCAATAATCTTCCTCTTTTCGCGTTTTTTTGTGTATTCGTGTTTGGAAAATATTTGGTTGTTTATTGCCCTGCGCAACGAATTTTAATTGCGGGCGTGAGCAAAATTTTTCTGATTATTTCGGATTTTGTGGGATTATAGTTTTTTTAGCACGCAGATAACACAGGTTATCAGGATTTGCGCGGATAGCTTTCATTATATTTCGGCTCTTTTATATTTTTTTGTTTGTGAACTAACATAAAATAATAAAGGAGTTTTTGTAAAATCGAACCGTAATTGGTTTGAGTAATGTTGATTGGTTTTTTATGCGATGCAAGACGATAATTTATCGTAACATGCTTTTATATTTTTTTTTTACACAATCAACAAGAAACGATAAAAGAGACTATATTTCCTCATCTGCGAATATCTTTAAAATCTGTGTCATCTGTGTGCTTACAAATTGCGCAAATAAGATGCCCCCACAAAAAACAAAATAATCAGAAATTTTTTATTCGTGTATTGTTCAAAATTACTCTTGATCTGTTTTGAGTATATTGTTAACATCCGCAAGAGAGCGGCAAAGTTGGCGAAATCGGAAGCACATCCTCTAATAATTTCGGCATCTCATCTTCTTATAATGTTGTGTGAGTTTGTTACCTTGTTTTGGGTGTAGTTGACTTTGCAATCGGGATTTTAAACCGTCATTAGTATAGTAAAATGTGCAAAACCAAATTACATAAATCGGCTGGTAATAATTTCAAACAAATTACGCAGATAATTTTTTTGCGTTGTGTTATCTTTTTTTTGTTTAATATTTTATCTGCCTTTACGTTTTTTTTGTCTGTTGAGAAATCAATTGCGGCGGGTATCAATGACACCCCAAACGACAAATCGTATCCTCGTTTAGTTTATGCTTGCAACAATTTGCAACCGGAAACGTCGTGTTGTCAGCAATCCGGCGCGGCTGCGTCATTTGACAATACCGGAGTTGTTGCGAGTTCTGTTGTGTTGTCGGATGCTGTGAACTTGTCCGGCATCGGCAACAATAACGAACCTGCCGCGAATCAAAATCAACTCACCAACGTACCACCCCTCGAAACTTCCGCCGTTCAACCGGCTTCATTTAATCCTCTGTCTGATTTGCCGCCGTTGCGTCTTGATATGGATTCTGCGCCGTCGTTTTATCCTATTGTGCCGATTGATTCGCTTCAATTGGACAATTCTCAATCTTCGACCGATACGAATATTTTTTGCGATAATTCTTTGGAGAGCCGCGCTCAATTGCGACCTTGGGTGATCCAACTTTTGCCCGCCGGACGTATTTATCAAAGTTATCTTGCTGGAGTCAATGAAACGCGGCTCGGATTAACTTGGAACTATGATCAGAAGCTCAAAAATATCTGGGACGCGACTGTTGGCGGCAATGCGCCGTTGTTTCGATACGGCAGCCGTGATAATATTTTCGCGGAGGGGTTTCAAATTGACGTGGAGGGTTCTGCTCATTTGCGGATGGATTACGACCGGCAACGCGACATGGACGCAATGGATTATCGGTTCTCGTTACCGATTACATTTGGCAATAAAATCTGGCAAATTCGCACAGGATATTTTCACGTCAGCTCGCATCTCGGAGACGAAAGAATGATTCGCCTCAACGCAGCAAATCTACCGCACAAAAGAATAAATTACGTGCGTGAATCTATTGTACTCGGCATTTCATACCGCGTAAAACCGTCAATGCGAGTTTATTTTGAGATAGATTATTCGACGTGGCTTGGTGAGTTGACGCGACCTTGGCATTTTCAATTTGGGGCAGAATACAGTTCTCCGTATCCGGTTGCCAATTTATCATGTTCGCCCTTTGCCGCCGTCAATGTCCAACTACTACAAGAACGCAGCTACGACGGAAACATAACAATACAAGCCGGACTACAATGGCGCAACAACAACGGAAACCTCTTCCGAATCGGTCTACAATATTTTCGAGGAATCAGCGAACAATTCGAACACATGTACGAAGCAAGAGAAAATAAATTCGGACTAGGCATCTGGTACGACTTCTAAATCAATTAAACAACCCAACAAAAAAATATAAATGAACATTTTAGAAAATATAAAATAAACTTTTTGCACTTGAAAATTCTCTTTCACGATCTCAATTGATAACCGATATTGATCCCAACCAACTCTCAGCGTATCAATCCATGCTGCGAAACCAGCAGCTTTCCTGCCATCGTTAATAGCCTACGTTAGTACCCTAAAGTTCCATTCAATCCGCACCCTTATTCCCTTAATCAACACACTAAAATTCCCTTAATTAACACGCTAAAAAATAAGGGAAAATCTTTTGTCGTCTGTTGGCTAATAAGGGCGCGGAGATTAGTAACCATGCGAGAATTAGTACAGAATGCGTCTGTTGGGAATCAATATCGTTAATAAAATAATATTATGGAATTGTCATGTGTAAAAGGTATAAACGAAATAGACCAAGCAAACGAAATCTTGCTCTCAACTCTTTTCGTCTGTCTTGTATTGTTAAAAAATTTGTGTGGTGTGGTGAGGGATTGTGATGGGGCGTGATTTTGTTACAATGTTGCCTCGTCAATTTTCTGCGCTTTACGGTTTTTTTGAGGATTCGTTGAGGGCGGATGTTGGTATTTGCTTGTGTATTTTTTTTGGAGTGTGGTGTGTTGCCATGCGAAAAAATGCACGG
>JAISQS010000095.1 GCA_031274045.1 Planctomycetaceae bacterium
TGGCAATTCCGTAGACCGTTGGGCGTAATATAATCGTTTTGCGTCTATTGTCAAATGTGTTATGCAAAAAAAGAAAGAATTTTTTATTTTTTCCAGAAATCAAGAAAACAACCACACGATCACACCAAACAACACAACAGATCACAAAACAAATCGGCAACGTAAAGTGGACAACCAACAACATAAGGTAGGCAACCAACAACGTAAGGTGGGCAACCGACAACATAAGACGGACAACCGACAAGGTAAGGTGGGCAACCGACTGCCAGGCGGTTGCGTCGGCGTACTCGCCGACAACGGGGGCGGAATACGTGTTGATGACACAATGGTGCGGTTTCCGCATCGGCGAGGGTTGTTGATTATTGTGGTAATTTGTGTATGTTTTATTGTGGTTTGGTTGAGGTTGTTGTGGTTTTTTGTTTTTTAGTCAGCGGAATTGGCAGACAATTGAAAACGCATTTTGAAATCAACAGCACTTGAAATCAACCAAACAAAACACACACCACAAACAAAAAATATTACCCCCAAACAAAAAGAAACAGAATGAAATTTACCAAAAAATTACTCGGTCAAATGTTGGCGTCCGCTTCGGCGGTAATTGAGGAGAACGCCGCAATGCTAAACAGCCTCGACGCAGCAACCGGCGACGGCGACCACGGCACCGCAATTAACGCCGCAATCAAAGCCGCAGCAGCAGCAGCCCAAAAAGACGGCAACCTAGCCAACACACTTCAAGCCATCGGTTGGGATGTTATGTCAAGCACAAGCGGCTCAACAAGCACCTTGACAGGATCATTTTTTCTAGGCATGGCAAACGCCGCACAATCAGACGAACTCAACGTCCAAGAAACAATCACCCTGTTTGAAGCCGGACTCGCAAACGTAAGATTGTCAACAAAAGCCACAGTCGGCGACAAAACTTTAATGGATTCCTTGATCCCCGCAATCGAAGCCATGAACACAATAAAAAAATCCGAAAACCTGAACAACACATCACTAGCCGACCTGTTCCAAGCCGCCGCAACCGCCGCACAAAAAGGCGCAGATACCACAAAAGATTTGCTTGCCCGATACGGACGCGCAAAAAATATCGGAGAACGAAGCAAAGGAAACCTAGACGCCGGAGCCGTCAGCACAGCCCTCATCTACAAAGCATACGCAAACACAATATTAAACGAGTCACAGAAAAATTGATAAAAACAAATAAGTAAATCCCCCACAAAATCAACAAACTTGCCGCCGTCTTGACAAACATAAATTAAACTGTCAACTATATAAGACAAACCACGAAGAACATAATCCCTTCAAAAGAACATTACAAACACCCCAAACAAACAAATAACCCAATAAAATGAACTTGATCGAACCACACGGCGGAATAACCGACCTGGTCAACCAAACCACATCGAACGCCGAACTCGAATACTTCAACGCACACGCAGCACAATTACTCAAAGTCCCCGTAAGCGACGCCGACCTGTCAACCATCTACCGAATCGGCGACGGGACATTAAGCCCTCTTACAGGTCCAATGAACAAGGATGTCTTCAACACGGTTCTCGAAGAATCCATTATCGAACACTCCGGCAAAAAGTACGCTTGGACTATACCACTATCCTTGCCCATAACAGAATCCCTCTCCAGAGAAATCAAACCAGAACAAGAAGTCGCAATAGTCAACAACAACGGAACAGTTGTCGCGATATTGGCAGTGTCGTCCGTCTTCCGTTGGGACAAACAACATTATCTCAAAAAAGTCTACCTCACCGACCGAAACGATCACCCCGGCGCAGATATGGTACTCAAACAAGACGCAGACAAAACACACCTGCTCGGAGGAACCATTCTCGTCCTACCACAACCCAAAAATAACACATTTGGAAAATACATCCTCTCCCCGCGTGAAGTTCGCAGACTTTTGCAAGAGCGCGGTTGGGAACGAGTGGTGGCATTCCAGACGCGGAATCCCTTGCACCGCGCCCACGAGTACGCTCTGGTCTACGGATTGGAGGAGCTGCTACGGCAAGGATTCAACGCGGGAGCTTGCCTCAACCCACTCATCGGCGAAACCAAATCCGACGATGTCAACGCCGAAGTCCGAATGCGAACATACGAAGCCCTGCTCAACAACGCCGTACTCGGCGAAGGCGACGCAGATGTTGATTTATGGGGCAAAGTTGGCGGGCGGCTCGTTGACCGGGTAGTGCTTATTGGACTAGATATAAAAATGTTCTACGGCGGTCCAAAAGAAGCCGTAATGCACGCAATCTACCGACAAAACTTAGGCTTCACCGATTTGATAATAGGACGAAAACACGCCGACGCACCATTCCACGACGGCACACCAATCTGGGGAGACTTCGACGCACAAGAGATATTCACCAAACTAAACGGCGAACTAAAAATTAAACCACTAAACGTCGGATTCGCCGCCTACTACGAATCAATAAGTAAAGTAGACTTGATGGAAAACCACAAAGACGAAAAACCAGTCTTCATCTCCGGCAAAGATATACGAAAAACCTTGCTGGAAGGTAAAGAAGTTGACCAAAGAATAATGCGCCAAAGCACGTCAAGAATACTATTCGACGCAATGAAAGAAGTGAATTGAGGAGAAGTTGTTCCGGTATTGAGGGTGGAGTTTCTTGGATTTTTGGGGAATTTTGTGTAATTTTGTACGATAATTGATAGGAGTTGAAAGATGTCGAATATTTCGGAAGTGGAAGTGCATTGGCACGAACACGCAGTATCGCGTGCGGAGCGGGAATTGCTCAACGGCAACAGCGGTTGCGTAGTTTGGTTCACAGGTCTTAGTGCTTCGGGTAAAAGCACAATAGCGAATTTGCTTGACCATAAGTTGCACCAGCTGGGCAAGCACAGCTTCGTGCTGGACGGCGACAATGTTCGCCACAGCCTCAACGCATCACCTGCAATATTGCGCGGCGCACACGGGGAAGAGTTCGCGCAACGCTTCGGGTTAGGTTTCTCCGCACAAGATCGCGAGGAGAACATACGCCGCATCGGGGCGGTGGCAAAGTTATTCGCGGAGGCGGGGCTGATTGCGATTACTGCGTTCATCAGCCCGTACCGCGCCGACAGAGACCGCGTCCGCAACTCCCTCTCAAACCAAAACAACACAGATAACAAACAAAACAACAGAAACGATTTCATTGAGATTTTCGTCGACACGCCGCTTGAAATATGCGAACAACGCGACCCAAAAGGTCTATACAAAAAAGCACGAGCAGGTGAATTGAAAGGATTTACCGGAATTGACGATCCCTACGAAACACCGCTAAACCCCGAACTAACTCTCGACGGCAAAAAAAACACCAAAGAACTCACCGACGAAGTCATAAACTATCTAAAAGCAAAAAATATCATCTAGTCCACGCTGCGGATATTGACAAAAGCGAACATACAAACGGCGGCACAAAAGATTCTGTTTTGTGTTGTTGGTTACGGTTGTATGAATAAGTTTGTTTTTAATGTTCCGTGTGGTAATTCGCATATTCGGCTTTCGATTATGCCGAAAGAGGTTGATGTGCGGTTTATTTTGCTTTTGGTTTGTATTTGCTTGGTGTTCTTTTTATGGAGTCTGTATTTTGTTGGCGGGTTGCCATTTGTTTTTTGCGGGGGAATTGGTGTTATGAAAACGGTTAAAGGATTGTTGGGTTTTGTTGACGACAAGGCGGTTTTGTTGTGTGTGCGTGGTTTATTTTGTGTTCTGATATTGTTTCTTACGGGTTGTGTGGCTTTGACTGCGTGGTTTGATCCAAAGCCTGCCGGTACTCCGAATTTCCGTGACATGCCGACTGAAGCGTCCAAGACGATCTTGCCTGATTATTGGATAGAGCCTCCTGATATTATTTCGGTTGAGGCGTTGCATCTTGTTCCGAAGGATCCTTATATTTTGCGTGTATTTGATATAGTGGAGCTTGATGTGCTTGGTGCGTTGGAGGACGAGCCGCTTGCCGGCAATTTTTCAATTGAACCGGGCGGAACGATTCAACTCGGCAGTTCATACGGCTCAGTCAAAATAGACGGATTATCAATACGTAAAGCGGAAGAGCGGATAAAAGATCATTTGTCGGAGCGGCTTGGGTTTCCAGTTGTTTCGATGCGGCTTGTCAAGATGTCTGATATTGAGCAGATAGCGGGTCAACATTTGGTTGGACCGGACGGATATATTACGCTTGGTTCGTATGGTCGCGTGCTTGTGTCCGGCTTAACGATTCCCGAATGCCGCGAGGCGATTGAGTTGCATTTGTCAAAAGCACTCGAACATCCGCAAGTCGCTATCGATGTTTTCTCCTACAATAGCAAAGATTATTTTGTGATATTCCAATCTGCCGCACAAGGCGAGCAAGTATTGCGATTCCCTTATACCGGCAACGAGGACGTGTTGCGCGCGATTGCAAATTGCAATGGTCTAACGCCCAACGCGTCGAAGCGAATTTGGGTTGCCCGACCGATAGGTAATTCGCACAAGCCGATAATTTTGCCGGTTGATTGGGTGGATATTACGGCTTTTGCGGGGACGCATACGAACTATCAGTTGTTGCCCGGCGACCGTGTGTTCGTGCTGGAAGACAGATGGGTAATGACAGACGGCGTACTAGCAAGAATTATCGCCCCAATGGAACGAGTGATGGGATTCTCGTTGTTGACTGCGTCGGTGCTGACAAGGTACTACGGACGAGTGATGACGGGCGGAGGCGAAAGAGGATTGTATGGAAACGCGGGACCGTCGTATTGATCGGTTTGATCGTTTTTGATGCTCTTTGTACACTGCATACCAAAACATCGAGCATCAATAACATTGCCCATTGCCCAAAATACAATCACGCAACAATTACAACGAAACTACTACAATGTTCCCTAATTGTTCGCGGTTAATTGTCAGGAGATTTCACACGGTAGGGTAGGTAAAGAAAGGGTAATATATACTTCCGTCGGTCATAAAAATGGCGTTAGACAGGTGAGACGTTGAGGCTTGAGGCATTAGGCAGCGTACCTAACGCCTCCCTGCCTAATGCTCAAGCCTTCCCGCATCTACGGGGTAAAAAAACATTTATGACCGCCGAAAGTATATTG
Source organism: Planctomycetaceae bacterium (assembly GCA_031274045.1). Lineage (GTDB taxonomy): Bacteria > Planctomycetota > Planctomycetia > Pirellulales > Thermoguttaceae > WRKP01. Next base: position 5,098 of record JAISQS010000095.1, read on the forward strand.
CCGCGTCAACCGGCAACTCCCGAATTTTAAGGATAAGAAAACTACATACGTTTGATTATCCTTTTAGAATCTTTAACGCTTCGTCTCGGTAACAATCCATCAAGTATGGAATTTTTGTTACTTTTGTGCATTCGTCGGTGAGTGACATTAGGTCGCTTTGATTGATCAATGTTATATTGAATTTTCTTGCACCTGCCATCAATTGTTGTAGACCGACTTTGATTTTATCTGCGTAGCTATAGATTCCGATTGCGCCGAGCGGTACATTTTTGATTTCGGAGTTTCCGACGATATTTTTAACTTTTTCGTAGTTTACAAAAATCTCTTCAGGAGTAGTTCCGAATTCAGAAATTGTTTTTGGCAAATTGTTTTCTTTTATCCATTGTTCGATATTTTTGCCGACCATACCCGGTATCATCAAAGCTCTCCCCATGCAGACAGCTTTTGTGTACGGTGCGCCGAGAGCGAGTGCTTTGAACACGCCGTCTTCAGAGCTGAACCCGCCCGCAAACGCCAAATCCGGTACACGTTCGCCGTTCGCTTCTAGTATTGAAGCGTATTCGTATGCTGCGCTGTGCAGGTATATTGACGGCACGCCCCATTCTTCCATCATTCGCCACGGACTCATTCCCGTTCCGCCGGAAGCACCGTCAATTGTCAGCAAGTCAATTTTAGCTTTCGAGCAAAATTTAATTGCCATCGCCAACTCCTTCAAACTGTACGCGCCAGTCTTCAAAGTGACCCGCTTATATCCCAACGAACGAAGCCTCGCAACTTCACTCATAAAACCTTCTTCACTCACGAATCCAAGTCGGCTATGCCGTTCAAATTCTTTGATCGCGCCGGCTTTGAATGAAGCTTGAATTATCGGGTCGGACGGGTCTGGCGTGACGATGTAGCCACGTTTTTGGAGTTCGAGTGCGCGCTCAATTTGGGCAACTTTTATTTCGCCTCCAATACATTTTGCGCCTTGTCCCCATTTCAATTCGATTGTTTCGATTTTGTGTTTATTTATGATGTATTCGGCGACACCGAGTTTTGTATCTTCGACGTTCATTTGGATTAGTATTTCGCCGAAGTTGTTGTGGTATTTTTTGTATGCTTCGATTCGTCTATCCATGTCTGGTGCTTTGACAACTTTTTTATTGTTGTCAAGTTCCAGTTTCGGATCGATGCCGCATACGTTTTCGCCGCAGACGATAGTTACGCCTGATATTGCCGCGCCTACTGCGAAATGCTCCCAATTCTTCCGCGCGATTTCTGTTGAGCCTAGCGCGCCTGTAAAAATCGGGACAGTCATTTTGACTTTTTGATTCCATCCGTAAGCCGTCTCCGTACTCACGGCAGGAAACCTCGCGGTATCAGGCGAAGCCGCCACGCCATCCGGCAATCCGTCAGCTCCTTGCGCATAACCCTGAATATTCAAATGCGAATAGTCAACAGGATAATTCTTGTCGCCGCCAGCCGTCACCTCGCCAAACGGTCCGGGATAAATCAACTCGCGCCCGCGAAATGTCGCCTTAAATATCTCGCAATTACCGCGACATCCGTCAATACAACGCGAACATAATCCGCTGCATGGAACGACACTTCTTGAACGATTGTTGGTTCGTGTAGCGTCGTTGTTGTTTGGGGTTTGTAAATTTGTCATTTTGCTCCTTAGTAAATTTTGTTATAGGGTTTAAATTGGTTAAAGGTTAAACAGTTAATTTGTTAAAGGGTTAAATGTTAAGGGTTACAGTGTTACAATGTTAATTGGTTAGAGGGTTAAAGGTTGAAGGGTTAAAATGTTAAAATGTTAAAGGGTTAAAGATTGAAGGGTTAAAAGATTGACTCTGTTCCAAAAAAACTCAAAGTTGAATTGCGTCTTAATTATTTTCGCCCACACATTGTACGCAACTTGATCAAACGTCAAACAACTCCCATCAAAAGACTCGTTCGCTATCACGATTTTTTGATTAAGATTTTTCGGTCACAATTTTCTCAACGGGGCAACATCATAACGCACATTTTTTTTGTGTCAAATGCCACGTCACAATTTTTCCAAAAATTCTCACTCCACAAATTAGCGCAACAAAAAATCACACCACACAAACAAGCATTCCGTAGGGGTCAAATATCATATATACAAGCCGTAGGTTTGTATCGCTCGGTAGAAAATGATGTCCCCACACAAACAAGCATTCCGCAGAAATGCTACCATTGGGCGAGCCGCAGGGTTGCATTCCTACGGAATGTAATAACGTGGTTTTCAGCCGTTAGCGAAGGGGGCTTGCCTCGTTATATACTTTTTATACTTGAAAATTCCCATTCGCCATCACCATCGCCATAATTTTGTTACCGATATTGATCTCCGACTAACTCACGCTTTACCAATTCGCGATGTACGCCCAACTTTACTTACCTTAATAACTATTTGACAAACGGAGTTGCTGTCTTACGTTGCGGCGAATTTTTTTACGCCCCAACGGGGCAAAAAGCTCATAGCACAGGGCAACGCCCTGTGAAATGTCGCCCCCAATAACTCTCGCCCTGAAAGGGCAAAAGCCAAAAGGCGGCGGAAAAAACTTCGATTCACCAACACGCCAAAACCTCATTTCCACCTATTTTTTCAAACAAAACAACCATTAGCGAAGGTGGCTTGCCCCCTCGTTATACCACACATCTTTTAAGATGCTTTTTTTTGAGAATACGAAATAA
>JAISQS010000110.1 GCA_031274045.1 Planctomycetaceae bacterium
CCTTCGCCCCAACGGGGCAACAATATCAGACCGAGCGGAATTAGGAATTCGGAATTAGGAATTCGGAATTAAAGATACTGCTACTAAATTCCGAATTCCGCATTCCGCACTCATTTAAAAGCTTCCGTTATTGTTGATATTATTGGGGCGTTGCCCCGAGTGGTGTTTGTGAATCCCTTTCGTAGGGCGTTGCCATACGCTAATGTAGAGACGCAATGCATTGCGTCTCTACTTTCAGGGCGTTGATACAGCGAATAAAAGATACAATGTAACACGCCCACAAAATCCGAAATAATCAGAAATTTTTCGTATATTTTTGTTATTTCGCATGAAGACAGTATCGAGTGATTTCTGTCCCGATAGCGAAGCGAATATTTCTATGACGTTATTTGCGGAAAATGCGTACTTGATCTTTTGTGCAAATAATTCCGATGACTTTTTAGGAAATTTGGAATACGGCGAAGTTTTTTATATGGTCTGGTTGTCAAGAATACATCGATCTTGTACAATTCCCGCCTCGTTTGCCAAAACACGAACAAACACGAACAAACATAAATCAAACATAAATCAGAATACCAAAAACTTATTGATCCCGAACGGCAAAAAATACGGCAAAGAAATACGGCAAAAGTTACGGCAGAAATTTCCAGACGAAGTTGTTCGTATGTTGCTTGCAGCAGCAAACTGACAATATTTTTTCAACCTATTAACCATTTTAACTCCTATTGTATATGAGTTTAACAACTGAACCGCATGATAAACCGATTGCGCCAGCCAATACCGGCAAAATATCAGGCATATCCCCGCAAGCCCTCTACAATAAATGTATGGCACTTGCCAGTAACCTTTGGTGGAGTTGGCATCCTGAGGTAATTAACTTGTTTCGTTCTCTTGATCCGATTCGTTGGCGGCAACTTGGTCATAACCCGATAGCACTTTTGCGAGAGTTTACGCCGGAGCGACTTGAGGTGCGTGCGGCGGAGCTTGTCCTGTATACTCGTATTGATCAGGCTTATCGCCGGATGAACGAGTACATGGGGACGCGAACTCGTTGGGCGACTCGCAATGTCGGCGTTCTTGGTTCGCGACCTGTTGCGTATTTTTCTCTTGAGTTTGGAGTGCATGAATCGGTGCCGATTTATTCCGGCGGTCTTGGCGTTTTGTCAGGCGACCATATAAAAAGCGCAAGCGGTCTCGGTGTTCCGTTGGTTGCAATCGGACTGTTCTATAATCAAGGCTACTTCAAACAACACCTAAACATCAACGGCTGGCAACAAGAAGAATATCTCGACACAATGGTCGAATATCTTCCGCTCGAACCGGCTGTTGACGCGAACGGCAACAAGATTACCGTCTCAATTGAAACACGAACCGGAACAATCTACGCCAAAGTACGTAAGATGAATGTTGGGCGTGTTCCGCTTTATTTGCTTGACACAGATATAGAGGAGAATCAGCCGGATGACCGCGAGTTAACGAGCAGACTTTACGGAGGAAATAACCGCACGCGAATAAGGCAAGAAATCGTTTCCGGCATCGGCGGCGTGCGTGTTTTGAAGGCGTTGGGAATCGCGCCCGGTGTTTATCACTTGAACGAAGGTCACAACGCATTCGCTACCCTCGAAGCAATAAGACAAAAAATGCACGACGACGGTCAAAGTTTCCAAGCCGCCGCGTCTGATGTCGCACAAATGACCGTCTTCACAACACACACTCCGGTACCAGCCGGACATGATCGATTCGACAACGGATTGATCGAGGAGCATTTGGGCCCGCTTCGTGAGGAACTCGGAATCGATCATAGTCATCTGATGTCACTCGGTAGAGTCGATACGGCAAACGTGGACGAGCCGTTTTGCATGACTGTTTTGGGTTGTAAGATGTCTCGTTTTGCGAATGCTGTTGCTTCTTTGCATGGAGTTGTCTCGCGAAAAATGTGGCATTGTTTGTGGCCAAATTTGCCTGAAGAGAAAGTGCCAATCGGACACATAACAAACGGCGTTCACGTTCCAAGTTGGATGGCGTGGCAAATAAACACGTTATTTGAAAGACATCTGCCGCCGAGTTGGTCGCAAGAATCATACGACCCGCGTGAATGGGAACCGATTCTCGGAATTGATGCCGGTGAATTGTGGGAAACGCATAACGCATTGAAAAATCTCCTGATTGCGTTCATCAGACGCAGAGTAAGCCGACAATGCCGACGGCGCGGCGAAGCTGACGATGTCATCGACCGCGCAAGAACATTGCTCGATCCGCAAATTTTAACCATCGGATTCGGAAGACGATTCGCAACATACAAACGAGCAACTCTCGTCCTAAATCAATTTGACAGAATGGCGAAACTTTGCAACGATCCAGATCGCCCCGTGCAATTCGTATTCGCGGGCAAAGCACACCCCGCCGATAATCCGGGAAAAGAATTTATCCAGACGATTGCAAATTTACGCAACGATCCGCGTTTCGCAAATCGATTTGTATTCATCGAAGACTACGACATCAACGTATGCAGACACATGATTCAAGGTGTAGATGTCTGGCTGAACAACCCGCGTCGACCGCTTGAAGCTTCCGGAACGAGCGGCATGAAAGCTGTGTTGAATGGTGCGTTGAATTTATCGATTCTTGACGGATGGTGGGCGGAGGCTTACGACGGCTCGAACGGTTTTGCTATCGGTGACGGCACAAGTCATGTTGACGACAAAATCACAGACCAACGCGACGCGGAGAGCCTGTTCGATGTACTTGAGAAGGAAGTAATTCCGCTCTATTACGACACTGACGAACACGGTTTGCCCGGAAATTGGATAAGACGAATGAAGAATTCGATCAGTACCCTCGCGTGGCGGTTCAGCGCACATAGAATGGTTGCCGATTACACAACAACAGCATACCTACCGGCAGCAGGCGGAATGAGTTGCGTAATGGACAAAAAATAATGGACAAAAAATAAGTCATGGTTCGTTTGTACGATTACGTCAGTGACAATAAACCGGTTTCGTTAAGCGGTCGATTGATTTATCGTACAATAACTAATTTCGGGTAGACTCTTTTATATTTCGTTTTGATTTATATTTCGCTTTGAAAGATCACAACGAAAATATAAAAGGGTTAATCTCGAATGTAAAATAGTCAAATTTCATTTATTCAAAAAACTTAAATTATGCAGGAATATTCAGGGCGAATTTGTCAACCTCCAGAAGGTTTTATTACGATAGTTGTTGCTCGTTTTAATAAGACGATAACTCAACGCTTGCTCGATGGGGCGTTGGCGAGATTGCGTCAACATAACGTCAGCGAGCAGGACATACATGTTGTTTGGGTACCCGGTGCATTTGAGATACCGATTGTTGCGAATTATTATGCTCGTGATTTGAAGTGTCTTGCCGTTATATGTCTTGGTGCTATTATCAAAGGGGACACGTCACACGATTTACATATAGGTCGCGCTGTCAGTATGACAATTGCGGAGATTGCGGCAAAACAAGAGAAGCCGATCGTTTTCGGAGTGTTGACTTGTGACAATATTGAACAAGCACAAGCACGAAGCGGGATTATTGAATCCGCCAAAGATAAAATCATAAATCCGGCACCGGGCAACAAAGGTGCGGAAGCCGCAGATACTGCTTTGGAAATGATTGACCTTTTGACGGAACTCCCCGAACAAAGAGACACTGTCGCATCCGCTATACCGGCAATGCTCTCAAAAATATTAGGTGTACAAATCCACGAATTCAATCCGGGCAACCCACAACTACATAACCTATTCAGCAACCTCTACCAAGACGAAGATGACGACGACGATGACGACGATTTTTTGGACGACGATGATGATGACGACGATGACGATGGCATAGATATCGATGCGATCTTGGCAAGATTGCCAAGACTGCCAAAACCGCCAAAGAAAAAAACTAAAAAAGTAACTAAAAAGAAAAAGAAATAAGGCTTCCGCGCAATAGTACCAAGCTTTGTAGTAAGATTATGTCCACGAACGTAAACGAAATTTAAAGTACAAGTAGTTTTAAAATGCCGACAAACCAAGATAATATTCCTTCCAACAATACAACAGACTCGAATCCTTCGCCAAATGAGAATCAACGTATTCCTAAAACGATACATTATTGTTGGTTTGGCGGGAATCCGTTATTGCCGATGAATCTTGAATGTATTGAGAGTTGGCATAAGTATCTTCCTGATTATCAATTTGTTCGTTGGGATGAGAGTAATTCTCCGATCGATGCTGTGCCGTTTGTTCGTAGGGCTTATAGCGAAAAAATGTGGGCATTTGTTTCTGATTACGTGCGTATTTATGCCTTGTTAAATGAAGGTGGAATTTATATGGATACAGATATGTTGCTGCTTAAATCACTTGATCCGTTTTTATCACACAGGGCATTTGCTGCATTTGAAAATTTGAAAGAATTAGGGGTTGCAATATTTGGTGACGAACGTCATCACCCTTTTTTGTCTCTCTGTATGGATTGGTATAATTCTCGCAAATTCAATCCGTATCATCCGCCTCGTAATCCAAAAGTCATTACGAAAATTCTCCGGCAAAAGGGATTGTCGAAATATGGCAGACAACAAATTTTTGATGTTGATTTATATCAAATTGAGTATTTTTATTCTCTGCCTTTTCGCAACAGAATGCAACGAGCTGATTACCATGAATTTGTCACACCCGAAACTGTCGCTGTTCATTTGTGGAATAAAACTTGGGCACCCAAAGATTCTATTGTAAGTAAAGTGTCACGTTACCTCAAACCATTCTTCAGGTCATTTTACAAACGAAAAGCACCTAAATAAAACAATACTTATATTTCATGTCGGCGTTTATACCAGCTTCGCCGATGTGATCGTTTAGCGAGCGTTGGTTGAGCAATTTTTCTCGGTTTGTGCGGCTTGCTGATATTTTAATGTTGTGTTGATGTCCGCAAGCTGGTATACTTCGCTTGAGTTAGAGTCATGCTGAGTTGTTACAGACAACATTGGAAAACCGCAGTGCGTATGTTGTGAATTTGTTGACATCCCCAAAAAAAGAGATACAGTAAATCCAACATAAACATAAAAAGTCAATTTGATACATCACACTCAATAGCAACATTTAAGAATAACGATTAAAAATCTATCCCAACCCTCAACAACACCTTATTACCATGAAGACCAAGTCAACATTATCCGTATTGTCTACGTTTCGGCGTAGTTTGATTGCGCGGTTATTCTGGCGCAGTACAATAAATTTTTTGGCGGTATTTTTATTCCTGTGGGGGACGGTTCTGCTTGTTTTTCGGGTGGGCGGTGTCGATACGGGGATTCTTTCTTATTGTTTATCGCTTGTGATTTTTATCCCGTTATGCGCGATAATTTTCGCGGTTCGCCGGATTCCGCACGAGGGCAAATTGGTTTCAATCATCGACAAAGAAAATGGCGCGGGCGGACTTGTGATGAGTTCTTTTGAAACGGACATCGGCAACTGGTCTGAGCAAGTTAAAACACTCAACGCTCCCGTTGTTCGTTGGATTCCGAATCGTGCAATCGGGCTTTTTCTTTCTGCTGTTCTTTTTGCAATAACATCGTTTCTTTTGCCAATATCTGTAATATCTGATCAATTGCCCCGACGACTGAACATCGACGATCAAGTCAACCGCATGACAACACAACTCGACACAATGGAAAAAGAAAAATTACTGGAGCAGGTCGAAGTGGAGTCGTTGAAGCGCGAGTTAAAGTTGTTGCAAAAAGAAGCGGATGGTTTGGGTCCGATTAAGACATTCGATGCGTTGGATACGTTGTCGGACAAGATGAATCGCGAGGTTGCCAAAACCGTACAAGATGCCGGCGAAAACGCAAAATCATTAGCCGAAGCCGAATCGTTGATGAAAAAAGTGAAAGAGGTAAGCCAAACAATTGATGCTCAAACGTCCAAGTCGTTGATGGAAGGTTTAGCCGAATCAATGGAAAATATGTTCGCGGAAAATAAACAACTCGCCGATGCCCTACAAGATGAACTCGACGACGAACAAGCCGAATCCGAAAACCAAAACAACGACGAAAATAAACCAAACGACAACGAAAATAATTCCGATCAATCCGACAAACAAAACGATCAAAATAAAAAAGACGAAAATCAAAAACAAGAGGACAACAAAGACGGCGAAAAAAAGAATGATTCAAAATCGAATGACGCGCTGAAGAAGGAGTTAAAGAAAATGTTGGCGGAAAATAATATGCGTAATCTTTCGCCGGAGATGATGGAAATGATGGCGGAAGCGATGCGTAATTGTGCCGGCAAATGCGAGCGTAAAATTGGTAATTTGCAAAAGGCTGGTTTTAAGATTGACAAGGAAGCATTGGAGCGAATCGCAAACAACAGACGCGAAGCCAAAGAAGAAGCAGAGCGAATGTTGAGTGATCTTTGGGCAAATTGTGATGGTAATTGTGACGGCGGCGAATGTGATGGTGGCGGTGGCGAACGCGAAAGTGAGGTTAGCCCGCGATACACGCAGGCGCAGGATTGGCGGACAGACCCGAATGCCGGACCCGGCAAGACGCGATTTCAAAAGGGGATTGATGACGAAGGTTTTGAGTTCAAGGCGGAGACGCTTCCGGCGGCGGATTTGCAAGCGTTTAAGGATAGTTTAAAGTTGGGCGTTACAAAAGAAAAACCGACAAGTAACTCAAAAAATAAACTTGACACAAATGGCGGTGCTATAAATGAGACTGGCGATGGTGCGGGTTCTGCACACATGCAAAATATCTATCCAAAACATCGTAGACCGGTCGGACGTTTTTTTGAAAAGTGATCCATTCATGGTAATTGTCAATCAAATCAAATGTAAAGCATGCGGCGGTTGCGTTGATTCATGTCCAATCGGTGCAATTGCTGTTGTGCAAATGGAGACTGATAGCGGGTCGATCTCTGTTGCACAAATTGATTCTGATGTTTGCGGCAATTGTGGATATTGTATTGATCGTTGTCCGTCAATGGCTATCTCGCTTGCGGGTGATCAAAAAATTAAAAGACCGCCCAAACAATAAGCAAACGCTGTTGTCATCGTTGTATACTTTTTGCGTTTGATAATTCCTTTTTTTTAACGTCATCGTGAAAATTTGTATAACCAATATCGAGTCTCAACCAATCCGCAACTGGTTACCGATTCCCTCTCCCTTAGTAACAC
>JAISQS010000317.1 GCA_031274045.1 Planctomycetaceae bacterium
TTCAACACCTCCGGTGTTGTTTTAGTCCAAACCACACACGTAAATAAAACGATTTGATCCACCAACACGAAAACATTAACGAAAATAAACCCCCACAAAATCCGAAATAATCAGGAAAAATACATTTCTCCCTTTGCGCTCTCTGCGCCTCCGCGCGAAATATATTTTTTTGTTTCGTGCGGAGACGCGGAGAACGCGGAGAATATAAAAAATAAAAATCGTTCCTCGAAAAGGCGTGAAATGTATTGATTATTGCTGTGCGGTAAATTGTGATCGCGCACTTGGTGGTCGCTTACCTTATGTTGTTGATGTGTTTCGTGTCCTGTTGTTGGTGAGTATGTTGATGTGACCTTGTGTTGTATTGTTTTTTTTAGGTAGTATATTTAAACCGAATGTGTCGGGGTTTCGTTTATGTTTGCGGAATCTCAATTGCAAACAGCTTATAAAACCGTAATTAGTATAAAACCGTAATCAATATAAACAGGAAAATATGGAATCAGAACAACAACCGCTTATTTTGGAAATATTGGGGTACCTGAATTTTTCTTCGGGTAACAGAGACCCGAAATTTTTTGTTGCAATAAATTCACTTTACGCAAGTGCATTCGCTAACAAACTTGCGTCGAATCCTGAATCTAACCCAAGCTACTCAACGGACAATTCACAACACACAAAGTCCGACTTGACAGCTTCTCCAAACTCCACAAAAGTAAGGAAGCGGAAAAAAAAAGATGAACCTCTCGCCTTTTCTATTACCACTTCAGATGTCGCCGCAAGAAATAACACCGCCGCAGTTGCCGCCGCAAACCCGAACGATCCCCAAAACGACTCAACCACTCCCACAAACAATACGTCACTTGATCCGTCTGCGGAAAATTGTTTGGCGTTTGAGGTGATTGCGTTGATTGAGAGCGGGCTTGCCGAGCTTGCGTGTGAGAGCAAGACGTTCCGTGTTGACGATCAAGCCGGTCAAGTTCTGAATCTTGTCGCGAAGCATCTCTTGCCGGAATATCGCAAATTTCACGAAGATATTTTATTTCATCAATCAAATGAGATATTGTTCAATCCATTCTTTCTTGCGAAGGCGTTTGAGACGGTGATTCGTCAAGGTTCTCCTTGGACGGATGTTGATAGGATTGTTTCTGATTCGATTGCTGAGCTTAATGATTATATTGGTTATCGTCCGATTGCGATTCTTGAAGGGGAGGAGCGGCATGAGCCTAATCAACACGAATGGGTCGCGCCGATTCCGCTTTATATGGCGGAGATTGGGACGGCGCATGGAAAATATCAGGCGATTATTGAGCGGGCAATGGCTATTTTGCGCAAAACTGATTCGCAAATTCTCGCTGATGCGTGTTTTGACGTGGACAAATTGAGTGAGGTTGTTCTTGATCCTCGTGCGTACGATTTTGATCATCCTGTCAATCGGAAGCCGAATTATCATTTTGGGTTATGGGATCCGCATATAATTGACACGAAGGGTTATTATCGGCGGTTTGTGGTGCATCAAGTTACGGTTGACAGTATATTGAAGCGGATAGAGATGGCGTATCTTGGCGAGTCGGACGAATCGGATATTCCGCAAGATGAATTGATGTATGAAGCCGGTGCGGTGCTTGCGGGGACGATGTTGATGGGGTCTGGGGTTTGCGGTGATTCGCCGACAACTTATGACTCCGAAACTTCACTTGTAACTTTGATGCCGACAATTGCAAATTACCGCGACCGGTTTTATGAGCAGTTGTTGAACAAAGTACCCGCGAAAATGAAAGAGAGACTCAAACGCGAAGAACAACGTCTATATCAACCATTCGGAAGTTGCAGGCAAAATCTAAACAAACAACTCGCGAAACGACGCGCAGACCAACTTCAACGAATGCACTTATCGCGGATTTTTGCGCGGATGGGTTATTTTGACGCGGCACAAAAACAGTCTGACATCATATCTGTCGCGTCAACACGAATAATGACAAAAATTGACTGCATGATTACGGAGGTGCATTGTTTGATTGATCAGGGGGATTTGGCGGCGGCGGTTGTGTTGTTGCCGCAGATTGAGGGTTATGTTCGGCGAGGGATTGCGTGCGGGGCAATTGTTGATCCGTGGACAATAATCGGATTCGGCGCAAATTACAGCCTTTTTCATAGTGTTGAGAACTCAATTCACGATCATCGGGCGGATGATTTAATTAACGCGATTGAGGATATCTTTGATCTATATAGTAGGTTGCAAAAGGAGGCGGCGGCGGTCGGGAATAGTGAGTTGCAAGCTGAACTTTCCGACAAGATGAGTGATCTGGCGGGTTGGTGGGACAAGTACGGGACGACTACGGTGTCCGGTCTGGAGAGTTTTTCGGGCAACGAATCATGGGAATCGGCGGCAGTGGTTTCAACGTCGTTGGCGGCATGGCACAAGGCGGGGACGGCGGCGGGCGATGTGGCGTTTTGGAACAGACACGTCGAAAGATTCAACTCAACGAAAGCATACGTCTTGTTGGCGGAGGCGTTGCTTGACCAAGATGATCCGGTCGCGTCGATGGCGTTGATGATGCATTGGTTGAGCAATTCGGAAAAAATCCCTTTGACGCAGGGGGACTATTCGTTTCATGCAATTGCGATGAGGTGGATGGAACAACTGTGGAATGACACGGACAAGGGTGATGATGCCAATAAACCGAAGCAGATATCAAAGAAGCCGGTGCGTGTTAATCCGTTGAGTTTTGAGGAGCGTTGGATGTTGACGAAGAAGTTTTTTGATTTTACTGAGGCGAACGCGGATCAATACTGGCGTGTTCCGACGTTGGATTTGGAGCGGGCGGAGGAGGAGAAGCGGAAGAAGTCGCGAAAGAAACACAAGCGACCGCCCGAAAATTTCGAGCCGTATGACGAACGTTACAACGGACAATACGATGACGACAACTTCCCGAATGACGACAATGAGGGTGATACGATTGATCCGTTTGATGTTGGCAGGGGCAAGAAGGGGGAGGATGACTCGGATTCAATTTACAGTGCCGCGTATGAGAATGTTGTTTATCGTGACACGACGGATGATGGTGTGGATGATTCGATGTTGGATGTTCCGCCGCCGGGCGGGTTCAATGATCTTGATGATGTTCCGTTGGTTTCGGAGACGGACAGGATAAGTGACAGGTTGACGTTTATTGTGACGTTATCTCGGTTGTGGAAGTTTGTGACGGAGCGGATAGCGGGGATTTGTGCGGGCAAGAATATCGGTGTTAATGCTGAAGATGGGAAGTCTGATGTCAAGGTTGAGAGTGTTGGTTTGAGTTCTTTGGGAGAGCAAGCGGAGGAGATTTCGGGGTATCTTGACAATTGGCTGGGTCAAGTGGTGTTGTTTAGTGAGGGGCTTGATGGTTTGTTGCGAGTGGTTTCGACGTATGTTGTTCCTTCTCCTCGTGGGACGGCGGATTCTTTGATGGAGTATGATCGTCATCGTGGTACGAAGGAGATATTGTTGGACAGGATAATTTGGACGAATGTTGATGTGTGTGATGCGAAGATGATGTTGGAGTCACTTTTGGGCAAGGAGTATTGGCGTAATGTTAAGTCGTCGTGGCGGAGTGCTGTGTTGGGTGTCAATTCGGCGGTATTTTCGGGCAATATTAAGGAGGTGAAGCGTCAATGGGATTCGATGTTGCGGGTGTTATCTCGTGAGACGATTCTTTATGTTCCGACGTCGCGTGGTGGTGCGCCGTGGGATATTGTCCGTTGTCGTTGTATTCAGCAGGCGATAATGCGGTTGATGGAGTATGCGCCTCGTTTGGGGTTGGTGGTGGAGACGTTTCGGATGCTTGAGACGGTTCAGATGATGGAGGAGACGAATACGATTAGTCCGGGTGCGATTACGGAGTTTGATCGTTTGGTTGAGACGGCGACTCGTGCGATTACGGAGTGTGTGGCGATATCGTCGCGAAAGTGGAAAACGAAGACGGGCGAGCGTTGGTCTACGGCGGATTATGTGTTGGTTGATTATATGGAGCGGACGGTGGAGTTATTGTTATCGAGTTGGTTATCTCATAGTAGGCAGATTAGGATTTCGCCTATTGAGTCGATTGTGGACAGGGTTCATTGGGATGGGATAAAGTCTTTTATTCAGCGTTATGGGCATGATATTTTTACGCAGCAAAATATGGGATTTGGCAATTTGCGGGCGATGTTGCATCAAGGTGTCTCAAATTTTCTCAAGTCACTGATGAAGATACGGGAGAGTGAGGGTGAGGTTGAGATGGCGGGGACGTTGATAGATGATTTGCGTGCTAACAAGATTGAGTGGGGTGTGGCGGTATCTCAATTGGAGATCATTTTTGAGTCGATTGCGGAGAATTATTCGGAGTATGTTGATTATAATAGTACGACGACTCATTCGGATCATGGTGAGAAGTTGTATATGCTTCTTGACATGTTGCGGGTTCAGATTGGTTATGAGCGGATTTCGTGGAATTTGAAGCCGGTGTATTGGGTGCATGATGCGATGATAAGGACGGGTTGTGAGACGGCGGCTCATTTGTGGGAGCGTGCGGTTGCGCGGCGGAGTATGAATGCGGCGGAGGAGCATTTGCGGCAATATAACCGTTTGAGTGAGAAGTATGGGATGTGGTTGCCGAGTGTGCATGAGCGGTTGTTGGAGAGGTTTATAAGACCGTTGCAAATTGACAGGATGTGTGGTTTGGTGCCGAAGGCGATAAAACAAGTGCGTGAGGATGTACCGAAGACGGCGTTTGAGGAACTTTACGAGCAGATTGAGAATTTTGCGAAGGAGCCGTTGGGTGTAGGTTTTGAGGTACCTGAGTGGCTGACGGCGTTGCAGGATGAGGTAATGTCAACGCGAGTAGATGAGATCGCGGACAGCAACAATAGGGACAAAGACGCATTTAGCACAACTCCTCATTTTGAGCAAGTGCTGCTAACGCGTGCGCAATTTGAGAAGATACTTGAGACGTTGGACAAAAGAAATCTGTTTAGACGTTGAGTTGAATAGCGTCGGCGCAAGCCGACAACCGCCGCGAAGCGGCGTGGACTGGAACGCGGGCGTCCCGCCCGCCTCTGTGTGTAATAGCACCAAAAAAGTTTGAACTGAACGCCAAGACGTGTTGGCAAATGTTCTCCAACATATCTTGGCAAACGTAAGGTGGGCAACCGACCGCCGGGCGGTTGCGTCGGCGTAGCCGACAACTGGATCGCCAAAACGCATTGGAATTTCTATCGCCCAAAACCAAAAAACGTTGACGTTGTAGGGGCGAGGCTTGCCCTCGTCCCCAAAGAGGCGGAAGACGTGTTGATACCGTCGTCGGCGCAAGCCGACAATATCCGCGAAGCGGCGCGGACTGGAACGCGGGCGTCCCGCCCGCCTCTGTGTGTAATAGCACCAAAAAAGTTTGAACTGAACGCCAAGACGTGTTGGCAAACGTAAGGTGGGCAACCGACCGCCGGACGGTGATCGTAAGGTGGGCAACCGACCGCCGGGCGGTTGCGTTTTCGGCGAGCGAAGCAAGACGAAAACAGTGGGGGCGGAATACGCATTGATATTTGTAAGTGTCGCTGTGTTTTTCGTTGGTTCGTTGGTGTTTGGTGTTTTTACGATAGTCGCGCAGCGACGACATCATGCATAACCGGTGATGTAGC
>JAISQS010000322.1 GCA_031274045.1 Planctomycetaceae bacterium
CTAAAAAACGAAATTCGCGAAAGTGATTTTAAAAATTGTGTTTATTAAAATTGTGTTTATTAAATTTTCGCGCATTTTGTATTTTCGTGTATTTCGCGTTAAAAAAATTTTCGAAATTAATTTTCGTTTATTCCGTATTTTTCGTATGGTTCGTATTCTCAAAAAAGATGTGCGGTATAACAAGGGCGGGATGCCCGCGTTCCAGTCCGCGCAGATTCGCGGCAAAATTGTTGCGTACAACAACACATAAATTTAACCTAAAAAGTTTACGATGATTTCAAAAATTACAGGTCAATTGACTGCGATTCATAATGAGCGTGCAATTATTACTGCTCCGCCGTTTGACTATGAAGTCTTGATACCGGAATACACTCGCCGCCAACTTCAGAATGAATTGGGGAAGACGGTTTCTTTGCATACGATTTACAGTATTGACGGAAACCCGCAAGGAAAATTGAGTCCTCGATTGATCGGTTTTTTGACGGAGGCGGAGCGTGAATTTTTTGATCTTTTTTGTTCGGTGGATGGTGTTGGTACGCGTAAGGCGTTGAGGGCGATGTTGCGTCCGGTTCAAGAGATCGCTACTGCAATTGAAGAGAAGGATGAAAAATTTCTGGCAAGTCTGCCCGGAATTGGAAGTGCGATGGCTGAGCGAATCGTTGCAAAATTACGCCGAAAAGTACCCAAATTTGCCCTTCTCGTCGGAAGTAGTCTTCCAGATGCAGATCAAAGAATTGATGTCGTATCGGAAACATACGAAGCTCTACTCGCACTCGGACACTCCGAATCAGACGCAAGACACCTAATAGATAAAGCTCTAACATCAAAAGTAAAATTCAAAGATTCCGCAGAAATGATACAAGCCATCTACACTCTAAACAGACAAGGAAACTAAAACCCAACTTAACTTAACCCGACCCGACATCAACACAACCCAAACCCGCGCCGGATCACCGCCAATTTGTCAACGCAAAAAAAAATAAACGAATCTTTCATTTAATTCCATGAAGATACTTATTGCATCTGATATTTGTCCGATCAATCGCAACGAATCAGTGCTTCGGCAAAACATGATTGCGCAACAGACAAAAGATTTTTTTTGCGGTTATGATCTTTTTCTTGCCAATCTTGAGGCTCCACTTACGGAATTTGATTTGCCTGGTAAGAAGTATGGTGAATCGTTGCGGGCGCATCCTGAGACGTTGGTTGGTTTGAAATCGCTCGGTATAAATTTATTGTCACTCGCAAATAATCACATCATGGATCAAAACACCGAAGGTCTGCAATCGACAATAAACGCCCTCAATAATTACAACATGAATTGGTTCGGCGCGGGCAACAACTTACACGAAGCATCGCGTCCGTTTTCTTTTGAGCGAGAGAATAATGCGGTCAGTGTTCTGGCGTTTTCAGAGCCGTTTTTTGCTGCCGCGTCGCAAAACAGAGCTGGAGTGAATGATCTTGACGTTCCGCATATTGTCCGTAGTTTTATTGCGATTCCGAATAATCATTTCAAAATCGTACTGCTGCACGGCGGCAATGAACATTGTCATATTCCAAATCCTGCGTTACGAGATACGGCGCGTATGTTGGCAGAACTTGGTGCGGATATTGTTGTTGTTCAACATAGTCATTGTGTAGCCGGTTATGAAGAGTGGTCTGGCGGTGTAATTTTTCATGGGCAAGGAAATTTTATTTTTGATTTTCCTTTTGATAATAAGTCGTGGTTTACTGGTTTTTTGATTGAGCTTGATGTTTCAAATAATGGTCTTGCTGGTTATCGGATAATTCCATTTGAGCAATCGCCCGGCGAAACGATCATCACAATTGCCCAAAACGAATCCCGCCAAGCTATACTTGACGAAATAGCAAAATACAGCAACATACTCAAAAACGACGATGAGTACGAAGTTGAATGGGACAAGTATTGTGAATCCTTGAGGCGTGATTATCAAAGTATTCTTTTGGGGCATGGTGATTTGATGTTTAAGATAAACAACAGGACAGGTATTTCAGATCGGCTGATGTCGCAGAAGATTAGAATGTTGCAAAGCCGGACGTTGCGTTCGCTGTCACATCTTGAAGTTTTAAAAAATCTTTATTCGATAGAGAAGACGGTGAGGTAGAGTTGATATGATTGCGATAAGTGATGCGAAGAGACATATTGGGAATTTGCTTGGCGGTGCTGGTTTTAGTATTCTCAATTTGTCGATAGGTGTTGTGACGGGATTGGTTTTAACGCCGTTTCTGGTTACGTCGCTTGGGACGCGTTACTACGGAATCAACGAGATGATAACGACGTTTGTCGGTTGTTTTATGCTTCTGGATTTTGGAGTTGATTCTGCGGTGTCGCGTTTTTTTACTTTGCATTATGCCCGCAACGAGCGGAGTGAATGTATTGCGATTTCTAATACGGCGTTTTTTATTTTTTTGTTGTTGGGTTTTTTGGGTGCTGTTGGGATTATTTCTTCTGCGGTGGTGATGTATTTTCTTTATCCGTCAATGTCTGATCGTTTACTTTTTTTTCATATATTGTTGATCAATGGAGCTGCGTTTGGTTTGAATTTTTCTACGAAGGCGTTGGTTGGTGTGGTGAATGGTACGATGAACCAACATTTGACGGGTTCTCGTGATGTGTTTATGCGGTTGTTGTGGACGGTGTTGACGTTTGTGGTTGTTTATTGCGGCGGCAAGTTGTATGCGATTTCGTTTGTCAATCTTGGAATTGTGATTTTGAATATGTTTATTGTGTGGCGGTTGGCAAAGTTTGTGTTTCCTGAATTTGTGATTTCGTGGATGTTGTTCAAGGTGAGTTTGGTTCGCAAATTATTTAGTTTTGCGTTTTCGACGTTTCTGGTTTTTATTGGTGATACGGTTGCGAGTCGTGGTGGAATTTTTGTTATAGGTTTATTGCTTTCGATTGAATTGGTGACTCCGTTTACTGCGGTGAGTGTGAAGTTGTGTGAGATGTACAGCGGCTTGATGACAACAATATGCGGCGGCTGGTTAATGTCTTGGCTGACGTACCTTCACGCGAACAAAGAAAAAGAATTGCTCGATGACTCAATGCAAGTGGCGTACAAAGTCTCAACATATTCGTCAAGTTTCATGTATTTTGGGATTGTTGTTTGGTCATACGATTTTATTCTGCGTTGGATGGGTGCGGGTATGTTGGTTGCGTATCCATGTTTGTTGATTGTTGCGGCGGAGCATTGGATAATTTTTGCTCATTCTCCGAATACGAAGTATCTTTTTGCGGTGGCAAAACATCATTTATTGGCGTATTGCAATCTTGTCGGTGCGATTGTTCAAATTGTGCTGATGATATTTTTTGTCAATCTTGGTTGGGGGTTGACTGGTGTTGCGTTGGGTTATCTTCTTGCGTCGGTTCCTGTGCGCGGATTGATAATTCCAATTTTTGTCTGTCGGCTTAGGGATGTCAATTTTTTCAAATATTATCTTGAAATTATTTCATACATGGCAATTGCCGCCGCCGCGTGTGTTATTCCGTACATCATCACAATAAAGCTCATTGCCCCAAGTTATCCAAGATTATTTCTGATCGGATTCCTCAGCCTAATCACATACGCGCCGGTCATCTTCCTAATCGGATTCAACAAAAACGAGAAACAAAAAATCATCGGACTAATCACATCGCGAATAAAACGATAGAGCTTTTGTTTTTTTGAGATACGAGACAGGCAAAAAATGCAAATTATTGTTATACCTTTTGTACTTGATAATTCCTTTTTTTTAATGTCATCGTGAAAATTTGTATAACCAATATTGAGTCTCAACCAATCCGCAACTGGTTATCGATTCCCTCTCCCTTAGTAACACAATGTTCCCCCCAATTCACGCCCTTATCCCCTTA
>JAISQS010000333.1 GCA_031274045.1 Planctomycetaceae bacterium
CACAACCCACAACCACCAACAAACAAAATATAACCCAGCTAAAAAATTTTACCACCAACACCACAAAATAATTTTCCAAAAACAAAATCAAACAGAAAAAAATAAATAAAAAACAAAAGGGAAATTTGTGATGGTACATTATTGTTTTTTCTTCTCATTATGCTACCTTATAAACTTGTTGATTGACGTTAAAAAATAAAACTCAAGTAACCGTTTTTTTAATCACCACATTTTCCCAAAAATAATATTATGCAACTTTTACCTATCGGCATACAATCGTTCTGCAACTTGCGCAACGACAACTGTGTATACGTTGACAAGACGGAAGATATTTATCGGATGATAACATCGGGCAGGATGTTTTTTCTTTCGCGTCCGCGTCGTTTTGGAAAATCGTTGCTTTTGAGTACGATGGAGAAGATTTTTTCGGGCAACAAAGAATTATTTGAAGGACTTTACATTTATGACAAATGGGATTGGACACAAAAATATCCTGTTATCAAGATTGATTGGAGCGGGATGGCTCATTCGACAGTGGAAGAGATGGAGAGCGGCATATTGGATTTTTTGCAAAGTATAGCAGCCGAATATCAAATAACACCTTCAACAAAATATGCACCAAATTGTTTCAATGATGTTCTGAAACTTTTACATGCCAAGACGGGTAGGCAAGTTGTTGTGTTGGTTGACGAGTATGATATGCCGATATTGGACGCTTTGGGCAAGCCTTCCGAAGTAACAGAATCCATTCGGCAATTCTTGCAATCATTTTACAAGATATTGAAATCTGCCGATGAACATTTACGTTTTCTGTTCTTAACAGGTGTATCGAAATTTGCCAAAGTATCAATTTTTTCAGGGCTGAATAATTTGTACGATATTACAATGGATGCTTCGTACTCGACAATTTGTGGGTACACGCAAGCGGAGCTTGAGAGTTGTTTTGGTGAACATATTGAAGCGTTAGCGTCTGCGGAACAATCCACCGGAACAGATATTATTGGGCGTATTAAAAATTGGTACAACGGCTACTCGTGGGACGGCATCACGTCCGTTTATAATCCTTTTTCAACATTGTCGCTTTTCAGAAGTAAATCATTCGACAATTTCTGGTTTTCGTCTGGTACGCCGTCGTTTTTGATTGATCTTGTCAAAGAGCGTAACGATGTTAAGCCGTTGTTGGAAGCGACGCAGATGAAATCGAGTGATTTGAACAGCTTTGATTATCGGACAATGGATGTTCAATTGTTGGCATTTCAGACGGGATATTTGACGGTTAAAAGTTCTTGCAAGATAGATTTGGACGATCAATTAACGTACACGCTTGGTATTCCAAATGAGGAAGTCCGCCGCGCGTTGATGGGTCATTTGGTTAGTTGTTTTGCCGAGTATCCGGTATCACGTGCAAGTACGATGCGTGATCGAATGTTGCACCAACTTCTTGACGGTGATGTTACGGCGTTCGAGAATAGTATGCGTGAAATGTTCGCCCATATTCCGTATCAATTACACATTCCGCACGAATTTTATTATCATTCGTTGTTATTGTGCTGGCTAAATTTGCTCGGATTTGAAGTGCAAGCCGAAGTCTCTACCGACAAGGGACGTATTGACGCGGTGTGGACTTGGAAGGACAAAGTATTCGTTGCCGAGATCAAATTTGCCAAAGAAGGTAACGCCGCGACTCTCCTGAAAGACGCTTTCGTTCAAATCAAAAAAAACCGCTACTACGAACGTTACCAAGACGGCAAAAAACATATTTCGTTACTTGCAATCGCCTTCGCAGGAAAAGAAATCGTTTGCAAAATGGAAGAGTTGTGAAATTTTAATTTATACTTCCGGCGGTCATAAAAACGACGTTTGGCAGGAGAGGAGTTAGGCGGGAAGAAGGCAGTGAGTCACTAGGCAGCGAACCTAACGCCTCACTGCCTAAAGCCTAAAGCCTTCCCGCCTCTACGGGGTAAAAACATATATTTATGACCGCCGAAAGTATATTTTTTATGGTGTATTTTTGGTGTTTTGTTTATCTGTTTTTTTATTTTCTTTTGTGTCTGTTTGGTCTGTTGTATTATTTTTTTGTTCGTGTAGACCTGCGATTTTTGCTAGGGTCTCCGGAAATTCTACGCCGCCGACTTCTTTCATAACTTGCAGCATTGGCGGCAATGTTTTTGCCATGCTTTGTAGGAAGCCTGCTGTTGCGGATTGTCCGTTATCTTTTGTTCCGCCGTCCCAGACGATGATTTTGTCGAATTTGATTTTTGAGATTGCTTGTGCTGATGCTTCGACTAAGTTATCGAAATGTTCTAGCATTAGTAGTTGGAAAGCTTGTTCTGCGCCGCCGCATGCTTCTATAATTTTGTGTAGTCCTTCGCCTTTTTTTGCTAGGATTTCAAAGTTTCCGCGAGCTTCGGCTTCTAGTTTTGCGAAGATGGCTTTTGCCTGACCTTCGGCTTCAATTCTTGTCTGTTCTGCCAAAGCTTCTGCTTCGACGATTGTTTTTGCTTTTTGTGCTTTTGCCGGTGCTTCTAGTACGGCTCTTTGTTGTGCTTCGGCTAGTTGTGCTTCGGCTTGTGCGGCTTTTGTTTGTGCGATGTATTGTGATTCTAGAACGGCGGCTTCTGCTTCTCGTTTTTTTGTTTCGCCTGTTTTGTATGCTTCGGCTTGTTTCACTTGCAACTCAGCCTGCGAAATTGCGATTGTCGCTTTTGCTTTGTTTTCGCCTTCGACTGCGGCAGCGTTTGCTTCGGCTGTTTGTACGCGCATGTCGCGTTCGGATTGTTTGACTTGTGATTCGCAAATGAATGCTGCGGTCTGTTCGCCGACTGTCTGTTCCTTTTTCAAATCAGCTACTTTGACTGCTTGATCTCGTGTCAATTCGGCAAGTTTAACTTCTTGATCCCGTTCGGCTTCGCGAGTGCCGATCATTTGGGTTTTAACCGCATTGGCAACCTGTATCGCTTTCAACTGTTCAGCTTCCGCAACACGAATCTCACCCATCTTTTCGTTATCTGCCACGTCGCCGCGTGCTTTTTGAATCGCTTCCGAAGCTGCCTTGCGACCTATCGCTTCGATGTATCCGCTCTCGTCGGTGATGTCAGTAATGTTGACGTTGATCAAAACTAAACCAATCTTGCGCAATTCAGGATCGAGCGATGTGGTTATATTTGTCAAAAAAGTCTCGCGGTCGCGATTGATCTCTTCGATGTGCATTGAGGCGATGACTTGTCGGAGTTGACCGAATATGATGTCTTCGGCTTGTTTGGCAATCTGTATTTTTGCCAAACCGAGCAATCGAACTGCCGCATTCTGCATCTGTTCTGTTGTCGTACCAATTGCGACTGTAAAAACACTCGGAACATTGACGCGGATGTTTTCCATTGACAACGCACCCCGCAACGGAATCTCAATCTGCATCGGTTCAAGACTCAAATAAGCATAATCCTGCATTATTGGCCAAACAAACCGCGCGCCGCCGTGAACGCAAATAGAACTTTGACCTTTGCCGCTCTTGCCGTAAACAACAAGTATGCGGTTGCTCGGACAACGCCGATAACGCCGCACAATCAAAGTAATAAACGAAAGAAGCATAACCGCAAACAAAACGGCTATCAACGTAACAACTGTATAAAACATGATTCTGATTTTTGTTAAAATGTGAAATGTGACACAAACAAAGCCGCCGTCTAAACCGGATTCGGTACAACATCAACGTCAGCTCCACCACTCTTCTCCTCTACACCCGCATTCTCCTCTACACTCGGCTTGTATTGTTTAACCTCAACCATTGTCGGCGAAACAATACCAACAACTACGATAGGCGACCCCGTCTTCAAGTCTGACTCCGAAGCCGTGATTGCTTCGTATTCCATTGTGCGGTCTTGTTGATTGACGAGAACTTTGCCGCTGCCGTTGCCTGCTGCCGGAATTTTAAGGTAGACATTGCCCAACGCCCCGACTAATGTTTTACTTGAAATCGAACCATCCGATCTCAAATACGTAAATGAACGGTACAGATAATATACGATAAGAATTGCGATTAAGCCCAATGCGATAGCCAATATTACAGAGACCGGACTCGATGTTCCACCGGTTAATCCCGCTAATCCGCCTAACCCAAAAAAAGCGATTCCGGCAACAATTGTCCGCAAAGACAAAACCTTAAATATCTCGACCGTTTGGGAGTGTTCGCCAAAATAAGTGTCGTTGTCAACATCGCCAACATCACCACCCGAATCGCCAATATCATCACCCTCCGCACCACCCAAACCAACAAGCGATAGCAATAATTGCAACACCATCAACGTACCGCCAAACACCGCACAAACAAAATAAACCCCCATCAACGGATTCGTAATAAAATCAAAATTAAAAAATGGCATAGCGTTTTTTG
>JAISQS010000041.1 GCA_031274045.1 Planctomycetaceae bacterium
CAAAACAGACTGAATCAAAATAAATTGAATCAACACCAGAACAAAAAAGAATAAATTCCGATTCCAAACAATTCGGTTCGTCGTCGCGTTGTTATTTGGCGAATCCGACACCGCGTCCGGATTCCCCGCAAAAATAACTCCACCCAACTGATCGACATCACATTTACCTGAATGCCGATAAATCAGCGAACCGAAAATTAAATTGTCATTAGTATACATTGTTTTTTTTGACCGAAGCCGACAAATCAGCAGGCTTGGTATTTTGAATTTTATTTGGTTGTCATGTTTGTCAAGGTTGCGGATCGTTTGCGAATTTCTGATTATTTCGGATTTTGTGGTGGTGTTACATTGTATCTTTTATTCGCTGTATCAACGCCCTGAAAGGGCAACAAGCCCATAGCGTAGGGCAACGCCCTACGAAAGAGATTCACGAACACCACGCGGGGCAACGCCCCAATAATATCAACAATAATGGAAGTTTTTAGTAGTGAGTTTTCTGTAAGGATTATATTAAAACTGAAAACTAAAAACTTCCGCTTGGTCAGATATTGTTGCCCCGTTGGGGCGAAGGTTATTTATAATCAATTATCGTAGGGCGTTGCCCTACGCTATGATATTTTGCCCTGTCAGGGCGTTGATACATTGCACTGATCAGTGCTTGATAAAAGGCACGATGTAAAAGCCCCACAAAAAACGAAATAATCAGAAAAAATCAATCAACATTACTCAAACCAAGTAATTCATAAATTTACTAATTCATCGTCAGTTATTGCAAAATCATCGGAAAAATTTACAGACATCTTTCCTTCAAGAGAGCCTAATTTCCGCTTCTGACCTTTTTTCCATTTTTCGTATGGAATGATTACCGCAACCGTCTGCTTTTTTTTACCGTGTACGATAGCAATCTCATTTCCAGCCTCCACCTCCTTCAAGATGGTAGAAAAATGTACATTAGCGTCTGTTGATTGTAACGTTTTCATGATTTCACCGTAGTATATTACGACCAAATTAGTCAAGTCGTCGGTAACCGACACTATTCACGCTATTCACCATATTCACCAAAAGACTCGGCGAGCGTTAGCATTTCGTTTAATCGCGTTTGGTTTTTTTGGTGCGTCAACGTGAATATATAAAATTGTTTTTATTTTTTTGTTGTGTGAATATTTTTTGAGTAACTCCCTAACTCGTCTAACCAGTTTCTGATTTCGGGTTCGTATTCACATGCTAGTCCGCCAATGATTAGTTCTCTTTGGAATTCTGCTGCGCCGTCGTGGAAAACATCTGCGGCTTCGGCGGTTTCAAAACGTTTATTTGGGTCAGGCGCAATCAGCCCCTTGCAGAAACTCATCAACCTTTCGCTTGACGCAACTTGTGCCGGCAATATTTGATGCAGTTTACTTGCCAGTATCAGTCGTCCTTGCAATCCTTGAAATTCAGATTGTGAATTGAACAATCTCCTGCCCGACAACATCTCAATTAACACGTATCCCAAACTTGCAATATCACTTCGCGGCGTACCGTCCTTCCCCTCCAGAATCTCCGGCGGCGCATACGCCAAAGTAAACGTTCGATGCAACCGCACCTTCTCCATCTCAAACGCCGAACCAATATCAATCACTTTCGCATTGCCCGTCCGTTTCAACATTATGTTCGATGGTTTTATGTCACCATGAACCACTCCGCCGCGATGCAACGCCGCCAACGCCCCCAAACAATCACGTATTATCGGCACCGCTATACCCGGCATCAAACGAGGATGCATCATACCGCGCGTCACAACAACTTCATTGATATGCTTCCAACGCCGCGACGAAACTTGTGAGTGCAAATGATCAAGCATCTCCTGTTGCAATAACTTGTTCAAATCGAATCCGTCAATCAATTCCATCTCCATAAAACGGACGCGGTTTGACGCACGCCAATTATGCACCGCCAAAAGATGATCATGCTGAATACGGGCAACCTTCGCCGTTACGGAAGCCATATTGTTCATCTCTTCTTCGTACAGAGAATCACCGGCAAATCGATCCGGCGAAAAAACTTTAATCGCTATCGGCAGAACAAAACCATCCGTACCAACCCGCTCACTCAAATAAACTATACCCTGACCGCCATGACCGAGAACTTGCAGAAAACGGATTTCTTCGTCCCAATTGACTTCTTGATCTTTGAGGAGTTTGGCGTAACTTTGCATCAGTTCGGGCGTACAACCACTACGCACACCTACTCCCGCATGAGTACGTGAAAGTGTACGCTCAAAAAGAACTGTTGATAAATCGCGATGGGACACGTTGAGTGTTAATGTTAAATGTGTGATAGGAATAGCCGCAATCTCACCAGAATGCAACCAAATGAAAACTCTCCGAATCGAAAACAATTTCCAACACAGAGCGGCAATAGTATATCAATTTTTGATTTTTTTTGGTTTGCCGTTTGAAAATTTTTTTTGGCGGCAGCTTTTTGTGGTTTGGAATTGTGGTCTGGAATTGGGTTTGTTGATATTTGAAATTTTCTGATTATTTCGTTTTTTGTGGGGGCATCTTATTTGCGCCCTTTATTAATACACAGTATCAATGCACAGTATTAATACGCCGTATCAACACACTGAAAGGATAACATACCATAGCGTAAGTCAACGCCATTTGTAAGCACGCAGATGACATAGATTTTCAAGATATTCACAGATTAAGAAATATAATGAAATCTGTCTGCGTAAATCCTGATAGTCTGTGTTATCTGCGTGCTAAAAAAACTATAATCCAACAAAAAAATCAAACGGATCAAACCAGATCAATCAGTCGGGTGCGTATTAGTTGGGCGAGTATTGTTCAAAATCGCTCCACAGTGGAAAGCCCGCGTTTCGCAAGGGGAAACCTAATTTTTTGCCTTCTTTGGTTAAGTAGTTTATTAGCTTTTCGCCTTTTTTGAAACGCTCAATATTCTTGACAAAAATATCGATGACGTTGTCAAATCTGCGGTGAAATTGTCCGGCGACGTGCGGCGTGATGATCACATTTGGGAAGTCCCAAAGAGGATTATCCGGCGGCAAAGGCTCCGGCGACGTAACATCCATCACCGCCCCCGCAATCAATTTTGACCGCAACGCATCAACTAAATCATTCGTCACCACCAACGAACCACGTGCGACATTGACGAACAACGCGTTCGGCTTCATCTTGCTAAATTTATTTATGTCAAAAAGATTCCTCGTTTCAGAACTCAACGGCAACGCCAAAATAACAACATCCGATTCCGATAACAAATATTCCAATTTATCAACAGGCAAAAGTTCCGCGACATGCGGCGGCTTTTTTTCGGGGAAGAGGTCGGTTGCCAAAATGCGTGTCTTGAACGGGGCAAGCACCTGAGACAAACGACGCCCCACTCCGCCAAAACCAACAATTCCAACAACACTATTTGTCAAATCGCGAGTTGGGCGGCGGATAAATTTTCTGTAATCGTTTGTGCGGTTGTCGTGTTGTTCTTGCAAAAAGAGCGGCAAATTCCGCATCCAACCAACCACCAATCCCAATGTATGCTCAGCAACCTGATCCGCAAGCACACCGGAAGCAGTAGTAATCGTAATCTCCGAATCAATAACAGACGGAACAAGACACCAATCCATTCCAGCCGCAGATGATTGTATCCATTGGAGACGTTTTTGGGCAACAATCCGATCCCAATCTACCGGCACTTTGGCATGTCCGCAAAAATAATCCGCATCAAGCAACGCAGCCGCGATACGGTCTTGACCAACATTGATCAATTCAACATCCGACCAAACCTCCCCAATCCGACGCACCAAATAATCCTCAACCGGAACCTCCTTAAAACAGACAACAAGATTCATAATTTATATCTTTTTATACTTTAAATTTTGGCTCTTTTACACTTTTTTGTTGGTACACTAACATAAAATAATAAAAGAGTTTTTTGCAAAACTGAACCGTAACAGGTAACCAAGTTCCCCTCCCTTAATAACACACGAAGCCCCTCCGCTCGCGCCCTTATCCCTTATTGTTTGATCGTGGAGTGATCGTGAACTTTATCCGTAAC
>JAISQS010000446.1 GCA_031274045.1 Planctomycetaceae bacterium
CGAAATTTTACCATCAACTCTTTTCGTTTATTTTGTATTTTTCGTATGGTTCGTATTCTCAAAAAAAAATGTGTGGTATAACGAGACGCAACCGGCTGGTGGTCGGTTGCCTACCTTACGTTGTCAATGCGTTTTGGGCAATAAAATTATTTGAAAAAGGTGAAACGGAATATTGTCCAAATCGCAATAAAGCCGTCATACCAGCGAATTTTTTTGCCCTCACTAAACCCGCGCCCAACAAAACTAATCGGAACCTCACAAACCCGAAGATGCTTTTGAGCTATCTTGACTGTAATCTCAGGCTCTATCTCAAAACGATTCGACCTCAACTCAATTGACTTGAGAACATCAGCACGGAAACATTTATAACACGTCTCCATGTCCGTCAATTTAAGACCCGTTAAAAAATTCGAAAGAAATGTCAAAAGACGATTGCCAAACTTGTGATGAGCAAAAATATTTTTTGACCGCACACCATCAGACACCTCACCCGACAAAAAACGTGAACCATAAACCACATCAGCAAAACCACCAACCAAAGGAGAAAGTAATCGACAATAATCAGAAGGATCATATTCAAGATCAGCATCCTGAAAAATAATAAAATCCCCCGTCGCCTCACCAATAGCAAATCTTATCGCCGACCCCTTGCCGCAATTCTTGTCAAGCCGAAAACAACGAACCACGCAACCGGATTCATTCGCATACCTCTCACAAATCCGCAAAATAACTCCCCAACTCGAATCCGTCGAAGCATCATCCACTATCACAACCTCACGCTCCAAACCAGACGGAAGCTCCGCACAAACCACCCGATCAATCACCCGCTCAATAATCCCGGATTCATTGTAAACCGGAATCAAAATCGATAACTTGCCCATAAATTCTCGTTCTGTTGCAGAAAAATCAAAAAACAAACCACCACAAAACCAACAAAACAAATTCTAATCCAACCACAGAAAATTAACAATTTGACCACCAAAAATAACGACAAGGAGATAAGAATATTTTTTTGAGAAATACGAAACAATCAAAATATACGAACCATAACGAAATAATTTTTTTAACACAAAACACGCCAAAAAACGAAATTCGTGAAGGGGAATAATTCACAGGAAGTTGATGAAAGAATATTGTCAACAGATTTATACAGATTAGTTTTTTTTAGCGCGCAGATGTCACAGATTGTCAGGATTTGCGCAGATTTTTTTATAAATGCCTGTTCTTCTTTACCTGCGAATATATTTAAAATCTGCGTCATCTGCGTGCTAAAATACGTTTTAAGGTTATAAATTAAGGTTGATTAGAATATTGTTGTTCGTCTTGTAGATAATTTCTGAACTTTATAATCCGTATTTACGTATTTTCCTTTTTTCTGTACAATACGCCCTGTCCTGATAAGAATGGTTGTTGAATGATTGTTGTTTGGAAAATAACTGTTCGCGTCGGGGTTGAGTGCAGAACGCTTCGTCATTTTGCCGACAACAAAATCAGTTGCATACGGCAACGAAGTCTGTTGCAAAGGGCAAGAATCTGTTGCACTCGGCAACAACTCGGCAAGGTAAACCAAAAAAACCTCGCCCAAACAAACCTTACAAGGAGAAAAGAAATGAAAAAACTTTTTCTAGCAATAACAATCGTTCTTTGCGCCGGCATCACCGCCGCCAAAGATGTCCAACCGGCATTCGAACCGGTCTCAACAAAAACCATCGTCCCCGCCTCAAAAGCCGAAGTTTTGCGGGTTGACCTGAACGGAGCCGACGACATTTATCTCGTCGCAGACTACGCCAAAGATTCATACGACAGCGATCAAGCAGTTTGGGCTGAACCGATGTTGTACGACGCTGATGGCAACGCCGTCCGCTTGACAACATTGAAACCCGTCTCGGCAAAAACAGGTTGGGGAACAATGCTCATCGATAAAGACCACAGCGGAAAACCTCTCACCATCGCAAAAGAAAAATTCCAATTTGGAATCTACGCACACGCACCATCAATCATCCACTACAAACTTGACGGCAAATACAAACGACTCGAAACCAAAGTCGGTCTCAACAACACATCCGAACGCGGAACCGTAACTTTCCAAATCCAAAATAAACCCGCCAACTTCCCAAACGAAAACGACTACACCAAAAATTACAAATCAAATAAACCCGCACCCGCACAAGTCCCTGATGCCGCAAACACAGAATTTCAGTTCAATCCTGTTGCCGCGAAAACATTGA
This sequence comes from Planctomycetaceae bacterium, assembly GCA_031274045.1. GTDB lineage: Bacteria > Planctomycetota > Planctomycetia > Pirellulales > Thermoguttaceae > WRKP01. Next base: position 2,229 of record JAISQS010000446.1, read on the forward strand.
TTGATCGCGGAATTGAGGAGGTCTTGTTCATTCGCCGCTTGACCTACAACAGCGACCACGTCTACGTCGAATATCTTAACAGTGCTTGGATGCCGGGCGGCGGTATTTGCGCTCTAAATTTGAAAACGGGCAAAGTAAGAGAAATCGTCCCCGAACTTACACAACAAGGCGTAGTCGGTTGGTTCGACTTGTCATTCGATGCCAAAAAAATCGTCTTCGATTTCAAAAAAAGTAAAGACGAAGGCTATAAAATTTACGAAGTCAATGTTGACGGTACCGGATTGCGGCAAGTAACATTTCCCGTGCCGGACGAAGCCGAGTTGGTCAAGAAGTATCGGATAATCTACCATAGCGGTACCGACGACATGGATCCTTGTTATCTTCCCGATGGCGGTATTGCTTTCGTTTCGACGCGTTGCCAATACAGTGTTCTTTGCCACGCCGGAGATGCTTTCACCGTCAAGAATCTTTATCGAATCAACAGCGACGGCACCGGATTAAAACAGTTGACCGTAAGCCCGCTAAGCGAAGCTACCCCAACAATGCTACACGATGGACGCATTTTGTATCACCGTTGGGAATATGTTGATAAGGCAGCCGGAAATTGCAAGGCTCTTTGGAGCATGAATCCCGACGGCTCCGGCACTGCCGAAGTTTACGGTAACACAATCGCCTTTCCCGAAACGAAAATCCAAGCCCGCGCAATACCGGGCGAACACGATAAAATCGTCATGCTAGGCGCATCACACTGGATCAATAACGCCGTCGGCACTGTAATAATAGTCGATACGTCAAAACCAATACGAAGCGAAGCCTCCATGAAATATGTTACCGATGATGTTGCCGCATTCGCTCACGACGGCTTTCATTTCAAAGATCAAAACGGCAAATGGTATCACAACCGTGACGGCAAACCGGGCAGATTATTCCGCAATCCATACCCGCTCTCAATCAACCTCTTCCTCGCGTCAATGAAACCAGCCGGAATGAAATGGTCTGATCCTCGCGGATACGGTCTCGTGCTATTGGACGAGTCCGGTCGCGATACGGAGTTGCTTAAAGATTCTTCGGTTTCGCTTTGGCAACCTTATCCTGTTGTCTCGCGTCCGGTGCCGCCGCAACGGACAAAGACTGCTATCGATCCCGAACTCGCGTCAAAGGGTCTCGCGCGTTGTGTGGTCACGGATGTCTACGCAGGGATGGACAACGTAAAAAGAGGCGACGTGAAATACATCAGGATTCTCGAACAATTACCACGTCCTTGGGCAGCACGAAGAAAACACGGCGGAGACGAATACGGAATGTCATACAGCTCCGTCGGCAACGGCTCTTTGAGCGTCAAAGTACAACACGGAATTGTCCCCGTCGAAGAAGACGGCAGCGCACATTTTCTTGTCCCATCCGGCAAGGCAATATACTTCCAAGCATTGGACAAAAACTTTTGCGCAATTCAAACAGAACGAACTTACGTAAATTACAACGCGGGCGAAACGCGAAGTTGTGTCGGTTGCCACGAAACGCCGGACATGACACCGCCAAGAAGCACAAGTGCGCCAAAGAGCATGTTGCGGGCAGCGTCAATACCGACAGCACAACCAACACAGACCGAAGCGAAATTGGTGTTCGATTATGACAGGCAAATTCAACCGATTCTCGATAGACATTGTGTAAGTTGTCATCAAGGAAAAGAAGCCGCACAAAAAGCAAAAGCCGAAAACAACAGCCGAATGTCACAACTTGACCTGCGCGGAATCCCGCACGGAACTTTCAGCACATCATACAACTCCTTGATCAAACTCTCAAACGAAAGACAACTACTAGGCAACAGACACGAACGCGACGAAAACAATGCATCAAACCAGATTCGATATATTCCGCCGAATAAAACCGGTGCATTGACGAGTCCGCTTGCCGCAATGTTGCTCGGTTGGGAAGGGACAAAATTGGACGACTCCAAAATAAACGACTACACAACTAAGTTGTCAACAGAACATGCAGATTTGAAATTCGCCGACAAACTTTCGGAAGCAGAAAAGTTGACGGTGATAAATTGGCTGGATATAAATTGCCAATTCCATCCTTCGTATTGGGGAAAGAAAAACGCAAAATACCAAGCTGAAGCAGACTACCGACCGGCGTTGACATTCGAAGAAGCGAGCAGCAAAACAGTCCCGACAAAACTACAAACAAACCCGCCAACAAAAGCTGATGTCGTAAAAAAATAAAAATTGACATCATTTTATTCTATACTTTTTGCACTTGAAAATTCCATTTTCAATTGTGATCACCATGATTTGTAGAGGCGTAAGTCATTACGCCTCTGCTTTGCCCTTTATCATACACCGTATCAATACACGGTATCAATGTGCTGTATCAATACACTGAAAGGCAAAATATCATAGCGTAGGACAACGCCCTCGTTGTACCGCACAAGTTTCTTTGCATTGATGATCGTAAGGTAGGCAACCGACTGCCAGGCGGTTGCGTCGGCGCAAGCCGACAACGGGATCGCCAAAACGCATCGGCAAAACCAAAACGCCCTACGTCTGCCGACAGGCAGACAATCGCCGCGAAGCGGCGACGGACTGGAACGCGGGCATCCCGCCCGCCTCTGTGCATTAGGAAACCAAACGAGTTTGGAAGGAACGCCAAGACGTGTTGGAGAACATTTGCCAAACACGTCTTGGCGTTCAGTTCAAACTTGTTCGGTGCTATTACGCACAGAGGCGGGCGGGATGCCCGCGTTCCAGTCCGTCGCCGCTTCGCGGCGATTGTCTGCCTGTCGGCAGACATTGGGCGGATTGGTTTTGGCGGTGCGTTTTGGTGTACC
>JAISQS010000460.1 GCA_031274045.1 Planctomycetaceae bacterium
ATAAAAGATTACATTAAGGAGTACGAAGAATATCAATTAGGGTTTCCGAATACGGAGGTTCGAGTTGGTTTTTTGGAATCGTTGTGTGAGGTGTATTTGCCTGCGCTCGTTTCGAAAAACGGATTATCAACAACAGATTTCGTCAAGGATATGAAGGCGGGCAATATCGATAGTTTGCTAAATCGTTTCAAGGTGTTGTTTGCAACTATTCCGTATCAACTTGTTGAAAATCAGGAAAATTACTATCACTCTATTTTATTCACAATTTTCACTTTGACCGGACAATACGTGAAAGCGGAAGTGTCAATGATCAACGGTCGCAGCGACGCGGTTGTTGAGGTGAAAGACTATATCTATATTTTTGAGTTTAAATTGTCAGGCAACGGCACCGCTGAAAGAGCATTGAAGCAGATTGATGACAAAGGTTATTCAATTCCATACCAAGCAACCGGTAAAAAGATCATCAAGATCGGCGTAGAATTTGATCCCAAAAAAAGAACCATCGGACGCTGGCTAGTCGCCGACAAAAATAAAAAAACTACAAAAAAGATTGCAAAAAAAATTAGCAAGAAAGTTATTAAAAAGGTTAGCAAAAAAACCGTTAAAAAAGTTGTTAAAAAAAGTTCCGGTAAGAAAAATTGAGATGGCTATTTTCTTAGCGTGGAAATCACGAAAAAACGGAAGGGGCGGAAATTTTTTAGAAGTTCATATTCAGCACTTTCCGTACTTCCGCGTTTTCCGCGATAAAAATATTCTAAAAAATATAAAATTTAGCCAAACATGTATTGCAATTTTTTTCAAGTTAGAATATCATGCGTGTCAACTCGCTGTGTCGGCGGGTTTAGGTGTTGATGAGTTTAGATTTGTCTGTATGACAAATTTTACTCGTCTGTTTAACGGCAGTGATTTATCGTCACGAAAAATGATCGTGTTGGTTCAAGAGAATTACGCGGTGCTTTTGACGGCGGTAAATTATTTAACATTTATTACATTTGTCCAAAATGTAACAACAAAAATTTGGGAGAAAAAATCATGAAAAAGACAAATTCGATTTCGGTTTTTAACGAAATTTCGCTTAATTTTAAGTGCGAAGTTTACAATGTTAAAATAGGCAGGGGGGGGGGGGGTACGCTGGCAGGGTAGAATTTTTTGTGAAAATAAATTTTACAATTCTGATCACTCTTCCAAAAAACATCTTCCGTTTTTTGGTTTTACTCTTGTTGAGCTTCTTGTGGTGATAGCGATTATCGGCTTATTGATCGCGCTTCTTTTGCCCGCTGTTCAAGCCGCACGCGAAGCAGCTAGACGGATGCAATGTAGCAACAACCTCAAACAATTCGGATTGGCGATTCACAATTTCCTCGATACGCAAAACGGACTCCCGCCAGCTGCTGCCGGTGAACCGCGTAATGATGCCAATGATGGATATTATGGACCTTCGTTTTTTGTGTTGTTGTTCCCGTATATGGAACAACAACCACTTTACGATGCTTTATGTTCATTTGATACTACGAGTGGAAATATTGCCGGATTTAGTTACAACCAGAGTTGGTGGAATGGATTACCGACATCGAGACCCGGTTTGCAAGAACAACTTGGTTCGGTTTCTATCTTCCGTTGTCCAACGCGTCGCAGTGGCGGTGGTACTTGCCTTGTTAAGAGTAGCAGTACTGACTTCACTGCTGGACCTGCTTGTGATTATGCGTTTTCTGTTTATATCTTGGGTGATGCTTGGTGGGTATGGAATAACATCAAGTATATTTCCAATCCAGCACATACTTACCGGTTTCCTGAAAATTACAGAGGTCCCATCCGCGTTGCTAACTATACTTCTAACACTGATAGACGTACATGGATTCCCCGTGACGGAATTGCATGGTGGTCTGATGGGACAACCAATCAGATTGTTCTTGGTGAAAAGCATATTCCGCGTAACCGACTTGGGAACGGTACTGCTAGTGCAGATACTCAGATACTGACAGTTAGTGATCAATCTAGGCTCTCTATCGGACGCGGTTGGGGACGTGACAGCGGTTCCGGTGCTACTGGCGGTCCAAAACCAATCGCACGCGGTCCCAATGATTACACCGCCGATGCCGATACCCCACAAAACAGATACGCTTTTGGTAGTTGGCATCCGGGTACATGTTTGTTTCTGCTTGGTGATGGTTCAACACAGAATATTTCTGTGACAGTACCAACAAACATTCTCCACGCTTTTGTTCAAGTCGATGATGGTGCCGCTGCCTCGTTGCCGTAAATTTTGTGACGTAAATTTGGTAACATATTCGTTTAACAAATTTGCCATCGTCATCAAAACAATGGCGATGGCAAAATATTTTTTAACCCAAATAAAACAAAATGAAAAAAACATTTTATATTTTTTTGTTGCTACTCATTTTCGCCGCTGGTTGTTCAAGCAGCAAGGTTGGATTGAGTGGTAAAGTAACATTTACGGACGGCACGCCGTTGAGTATTGGCGAAATTTATTTTGAGACGGACACCTTTCTTGCCCGCGCAACGATAAAGCCGGACGGAACATTTACGGTTGGTTCGTTGAAGGAGAGCGATGGTTTACCGACGGGAACTTATCGCGTTTCGATTGTTGGAGCGTTTCGTAAACTTGATGGAATGGATGAAACGGGAATGCCTTTGCAAGAGTTACTTATTGATGAAAAATACACAAGCGGAACAACTTCAAATTTAACCTGCACCGTCCCCGCCGAAAACGGAAAATTCAACATCACCGTAGAACGATTCAAGAAAAAAGAACAGTGATGAAATTGACATAAGGTAAGATAAAATCGTGAGGTATACAACACAAGGTAGACAACCGTTTCGCTGAACTTTCTTGTTGAATAGGTCGGCGCAGCCGACAAAAGGGGCAGGAAACGCACCAGCAAAACCAAAACACGCCAACGTCGTAACGCTGACATTGGCGTTTTGGTTTTGCTGATGCGTTTTCCCGCGTATTTCTCATTCACACACACGACATCCTGAACGTTAGAAAATTTTTCGAGATTTTTCAAAATTTTTTTAAGACGTAATTGTTTGTCAAATAATAAGTTCCTACGGATTAAAAAAATCTTAATACAATCTTAATAATTTTTTAATACTCGTTTTCCGCGCATTCCGCGATTTCCGCCTTTCCGCGTTAAAAAATAAAAAATCCGCGATCTTTGCGTCTCCGCGCGCAAAAAAAATATTGTTGCGCGCAGAGACGCGGAGAACGCAGAGTAGGAAATGTGGGAATTTTCAAGTGTTAAAGGTATATCACGACATCAATAAAGCGTTCCCCATCGGAGCAATGCGTTGCAATGCGAGCAGCACTCGCGCGAGTGTGTTTATTGCGTTGTTGCCGTTTCTTGAGCAAAATTCACTTTACGACGC
>JAISQS010000473.1 GCA_031274045.1 Planctomycetaceae bacterium
GTTACGATAAATCATTGCCCTGCATCGCATAAAAAACTAATCAACATTACTCAAACCAATTCGTAACCGGTAACCAGTTTCCTCCTCCCTTAATAACCAACGAAGCCACCCCGCACGCGCCCTTATTCCCTTATTTGTTACGCATAAAGCTCGCGGTCACGCCATAACTCAAACAATAAGGGATAAGGGATCGCGTGTGTGGGGGCGTTGGTTATTAAGGGAGGGGAAATTGGTTACCAGTTGCGGTTCAGTTTTGCAAAAACCATTTTATTACTTCATGTTAGTACACCAACAAAAAAATATAAAAGAGCCTTAAAGATATTCGCAGATAAAAGAACAGGCATTTATAAAACAATCTGCGCAAATCCTGATAATCTGATCTGTGTGCTGAAAAAAGTTTGGTGTTATGTTTGTGGGAGATTCACGGGCTACTAAGGTTGTTTTGTTTGGGAAAAATCAGGTTAAAATAAGGTTTGTTTTAATATCACGTTGCCAATTTTCACTGATATATTACAAAATTTTTTTGGAACGATACGTATATTTTATATTTGAGATCAAATGACGACGAGTGTGGTTTTAGTTGGAGTTGGCGGGCAAGGTATATTGCTTGCGAGTGAGATAGTGGCTCAAACGGCGGTTTTTGCCGGATTTGATGTCAAGACAAACGAAGTTCACGGAATGGCTCAACGCGGCGGTTCAGTGATTGCGCAGATTCGTTTTGGGCAAAAAGTATTTAGTCCGCTTGTGCCGAAACGGACTGCGCAAGTTTTAGTTTCGCTTGAGCGGATAGAGGGGTTGCGAAATATTGATTATCTTGCGGATGATGGTTTTGCAATCGTATCGAGTCAAAAAATTATACCGGTTACGGCATCGACCGGCGGCGTAGTTTATCCTGATATTGATGAAGAATTGCTCGCAAAATACTTCCCAAGATTAGTCTATCTGGATGCAGTTGATGCCGCTGCAAAACTAGGAAACCCAAAAACAGCAAACACCATTCTACTGGGAATCACCGCAAAAAAACTTAATCTACCAATACAAGCATGGGAAGAAGCAATCAAAAAAAGCGTAAAAGAAAAATTCATTGACCTAAACATAAAAGCCTTCCAACACGGATTACAAATCTAATTTCCAAAGAATAAAAAACAAACGAAATAGACAAAACAAACGAAATTTTGTCATCAATGCTTTTCGTTTATTTTGTATATTTCGTTTGTTTCGGTATCTCAAAAAAGATGTTTTTTTGCGGTAACGTTTATTCGTTTACCTCGAACAACAACGACTCTTCTCTTGCCAAACCCGCTGCTCCGATATAACTCGCATAAGAACCAAGTTTCGCAAAATCCAACTTGAAAAATTTCACAATATCAGTTAAACCTCTGGACAAAACTTCATCACGTATTCCTTGCAAAAACATCTCGCCAACATTTGAGCCTTTGCCGCCGAACATCATTTCTCCGCCAATCAACACACATTCAGGATCAATCGTGTGAATCAAAGTAACGATTCCTATTCCGATATATTTTGCGGTATCGAGGACGATTTGTTTTGCTAGTGCGTCGTTTTTGTCGGCTTCTTCATAGACCATTTTTGGGATGTCTTGTAACGGCGTTTTCGTGTCGATTCTTTTTGACAACGAACTCTCCATGCCGACTTCAAGCAACTCCAACGTCCGCCTCGCAACCGCCGCCGAACTCGAATACGCTTCAAGATGCCCCTGCTTGCGGCAATTACACCAACGCGCAAACGGAGACGGATCAACAATTATATGACCAAACTCGCCGCCAAAACCATTCGCACCAATCACTCCATCACCATCTATAACAAACCCGCACCCAATCCCACTGCCAAGAAGCAACAATGCCAAACTCTGATTTCCTTGTGCCGCACCGATCCAATATTCAGCATAAGCCGCCGCGTTTGCGTCATTGCAAAATACGGTTATCTCACGCCCCAACGCTTTATTGAGTTCGGCAACAACAGGAAAATTATACCAATCCGGCAAACTCGGCGGACGATACAATTCATCCGTTCGCGGATTGATCGAACCCGGAAAACTGAATCCGATACGTTGCACCGAATCGAATTCAATACCGGCTTTGGAAAGCGCGTGATTGATCAATTTAGCAACATGAAGCACCGCGTCTGCCGGTTTCATTGATGACTGATTCGGCGACGCAAAATACGAAATCGTTCGCCCCTCACTGTCAACAACTCCAACCTTGATACAATGCCCCCCATAACTGACTCCGACAAATAACGGAAAAACCGCTTCCGATACCTGACAATAAAACGCCTCTTCCGTAAATAATAATAAATTACTCATCACTCTAAACTCCAATAATAATTTAGTTTTTAGTTGTGAGTTTTCAGTTTTTAGTAAGGATTATATTAAAACTGAAAACCTCCTCTTGGTCTGATATGATTGCCCCGTTGGGGCGAAGGTATTTGCAATCAATTATCGTAGGGCGTTGCCCCTCGTTATACCACACAAGTTTTTTTTGCGTTGATGATCGTAAGGTGGGCAACCGACCGCCGGGCGGTTGCGTCGGCGTACTCGCCGACAATGGGATCGCCAAAACGCATCGGCAACGTAAGGTGGGCAACCGACCGTCGGGCGGTTACGTGGCCAGTAAATCATTATCGCTCGCCGACAGCGGGATCGCCAAGATGCATCGGCAAAACCAAAACACCCTACGTTTTGGGCGATAGAAATTCCGGTGTGTGTTGGCGATCCAGTTGTCGGCTTGCGCCGACGTAACCGCCCGGCGGTCGGTTACCCACCTTACGTTTGCCAAAACGTCTTGGCGTTCAGCTCAAACTTGTTCGGTTCTATTACACACAGAGGCGGGCGGGATGCCCGCGTTCCAGTCCGTTTCCGCTTCGCGGCGAACTTATAGTGGTATAACGAGGGCGGAACACCCGCGTTCCAGTCCGTTTCAGCTTCGCGGCGAGCTTGTGTGGTATATAACGAGGTATATCCCCCCATACCATACATTCAAAGTTACGGTAAAATACTGACCGTTTGTGAAAATCCTTTGTCCTCCACACCAAAGAACACAACGGCTTAAACCGCCGGTTTCAACAAGAGGTGTGTGACAGATACTTTTTTGGAATACTTGTTGACAGGAAAGAGTATGGAACAGATTAACTTTAACCTTTGCAAAATTAAGTTTAGGAGAGATTTGTGGCAGTAAAAATCAGAATGAAAATGATGGGTAGACGGCATCGTCCGTTTTTTAGGATATGCGTAACCGACGCACGAACACCCCGCGACGGGCGTGTCCTCGAGGAAGTCGGCTACTACGACCCAATGGTACCAGAAACCGATGCCCGCACCGTACTCAACACGGAACGGATAAACTACTGGATCGGAGTCGGCGCAAAACCATCCGACCGCGTCGCCGTCTTGCTCAAAAAATACGGCGCAAACGGAACACACCTCGAACAACAAAAAGCCGCAGTTGACCGCCTCAATAACACCAGACGGCGGACAACCACACCACCACAACCAACAAAAACAGAAACCAAAAAACCAAAACCAACAACTAAATCAGACAACGAAACATCAAAAAATGATTCGGTTTGATGTCTTAACTTTGTTTCCGGCAATATTTGACGGTTTCCTTTCAGAAAGCATTCTGGAAGACGCAATCAATTCCGGCAAATTGTCCATCCACCTACACAACATGCGGAATTGGGCAACAGATAAACACGCATCAATGGACGACCGACCATTCGGCGGAGGTCCCGGAATGGTGCTGAAAGTAAGTTGCGTTGTCCCATGCATCGAAGCCGTACAACAAATGACAACACAAAAAGCCGACATAATCATGTTCTCCCCGCAAGGAAAAAAATATAACCAAAAATTGGCAGAACAACTCGCGACAAAAGAACGTTTGATTCTGCTTTGCGGACGTTATGAGGGTTTCGATGAGCGTGTGACGGAGTTGGTTGAAGTGGAGGAGGTTTCGATTGGTGATTATGTGTTGAACGGCGGCGAGGTGGCGGCAATGGTTTTGATTGAATCTGTGATGAGGTTGGTTCCGGGAGTTCTTGGTGATTGCGATTCGAGCCGGTTTGATTCGTTCTCGTCGGGCAATCGTCTTTTGGATTGTGGTCATTACACGAGACCGCGTGAATTTCGTGGATTGGGCGTGCCGGAAGTGCTGCTAAACGGCAATCATGCAGAAATTGCAAAATGGCGAGAAGCAAACAGCTTACAACGAACCGCATCAAAACGACCAGACTTGCTCGAAGATCAAAATTGACACGCAACTAGCACCAATACAATCAATATCGCGGTTTGGAGTGTTGATTTTGATGTTGTTTTTGGGGGGTGTTGGGGGGCGTGTTGGAGTAGGATTGGCAATATGCTGCGGGAGCTGTTGCCAAGTATATTAAGTATATATAGTATGTTTATTTTATTTACAACAATGATTGGCAGAGTTGGCAGTGTGTTGTGTATATTTTGGATTACGTATTAAAACATTAGACAATATTTGAGAGATTTGGAGATAAAAAGATGAGTGATCAAATAATGAAGTTGGTTGAGGCGAATAGTTTCAGACCGCTGGTTGGCGTATCGGAGTTTGAGATAGGCGATACGGTGGATGTTCATTGCCGCATTCTTGAAGGAGAAAAGGAACGGATACAGATTTTCAACGGCGTAGTAATTGCCCGTAGCGGCAGCGGAACACGGGAGATGTTCACGGTTCGGCGTATTGTTGCGGGCGAAGGCGTGGAGCGGAAGTTCGCGATACATTCGCCGCGTATCGCAAAGGTAGTGACGGTTCGCAGCGCGGTTGTGCATCGGGCAAAGTTGTACTTCCTACGCGATAGAGTCGGTAAAGCAGTCCGGCTCAAAGAACGAATTGTCAAACGCAAATTGGACGAGACAAAAGTCGTGAAAACCAAAAAACGCGGCTCAAAAGCAAAGAAAAAAGCCGCCGAATCAGTCGCCGAACCAGCCGCCGAATAATAAAATTGCAAGAGAGACTAAACTCGCACACTCCAGCACCGAAACATTTGCCAGCACTCCCACAAAGAGTTGGATTTTTGGGGGAATGTTGTTCGGATGTGTGGGGTGGTAGTAATGGTTGTCGGGTTTGTGTTGTGAGAAATGTGCAATGAGTTTGGTGCTATTCTGAAAAGAGAAAAGGAAAAGTGTGATGCGTAGAAAGCCTTTTAAATCGAGTGTTGAAATTGAGATCAACATTAAGCCGACATCTGATATTTTTATTGCGGTTTTTTTGTCTGCGAGCAAAAATAGACTGATTTTAATCGCAATTATCAACGCGGTTTTGATTGATAGCGGTTATGACAGGATTGTTTCGGCAAGAGTCTTAAATCCGTTCAGTGTTACCGATTATGCGGATGGTAAGCAGATTATTCTTGACGTGCGGGTGGAGGACGAAAAAGGTCAGTTGTACAATATTGAAATTCA
>JAISQS010000500.1 GCA_031274045.1 Planctomycetaceae bacterium
TTTCAGGGCGATGGATATTGGAAAAATCGTAACCCGCCGCGTTGCGGCGGGCTAGGATATGTTGCCCCTTGCGGGGCGATCAGTAACACAAAATCCGAAATAGTCAGGAAAATCATTTACTACAATTGCAGTTTTCCAGAAAAAATATTTCGCTGATATATTACGTTTTTATCAAAAATCTCCATAGTCCAATTCTAACACTTTTGTTGCCAGTTAATTTCCGGCGAAAGCCTCACGATCACTTCCGCTCCGGATTCAATATCAATATCAATATCAATATCAATATCGATTGTCAAATTGTTATTGATTGACAAATTGTTGCCGACATTGACGACCCGAAATTTGAACCGCAACCAGTATACCAATATATCCGTTCACAAAAAGCCGCCACCGCAAAAAACGGGCGAGGAGTATATAACCAAACATTCGCAAATACAAGTACACACCCAAAAATACAAGCAACATTCGCATAATGCCAAAAAATCAAACGCGAAAAAACGGAATGTAAACGTCAGGATTATTTGTTGCGCTAATTGCAATCTACGAAATTGCCGCTTCGTGACAATTGATTCTTTTGTATTTTTTAGTGTTGATCTGTTAAAACGAAATTTCGTGTACGTGCAATTTAAAGTCGTCGTTGTGGTAAAAAATTCTGTGGAAGGTTGTTTTGATTTAAATTTTCCTGTATGATTCTCTCCCTTTGCTGTTGTGGAGTATATCGGTTTTGGTATACAGCGGCAGAGCGTTCATTTGAATGCCGATGAATGAACACCATACACAAGGCAGTTTAAAATTTGTTGACACGAGGCGCGAATGCGGTAAATACAAATCAAATACCACCGCAGATAAAACCGTAAACGTAAACGAATTTTCAATCGCAAGCAGTTCAAAAGTAACCCTTTAATTCCTTCTTTATTATCATGGCACAGCATAGAGTTTGCCAATGCGGCAATTTTATGACAATATCCGAATCACAAGCCGGTACAGTGTTACGTTGTGATCGTTGCGGTCGTATTATTGAAACGATTACCGGTTCCGCCCAATTCCGCGATCCTCATTTATCTTCGAGTGATCGCCGCCGATCAGACATGTCTTCTATTGCTGATTTGACTCCGCCAATTGCTCGCGGCAACAGTGATCAACCACACAATAACACCAGCAACAACACATCAACACACGACGACCAAATTGCCCCAAACGAAATTTCTAACGCAAAAGGAACTGTTGTTGCCTCTGCGGATGTTACCAAATTCGGCGAACAGAATGCACCGAATCCTGTTGCCGGTAATGCCCCGAATCCCGCAAATCTCAAAGCCGCAACCGAAAATAATAAAATGAAAGCCCAATCGTTCGATGAATTTGTCCTCAACCACGCCGGTGCAAATGCGGCTGTCGGACTCGCAGAAGAACCACAAAAAACGGCAGGAGAGAAAGTTGACAATTCCGATGGCAATACGGTCTCTTTTGATGACAGCAAGGCAACCGATCCGTACATTCATCCGCAATTGAATGGTACAGTTGGGACTTCAAATAACGATGAGACGGTGCTGGCAACAGGAGACGAAGCGGGCTTGCCGAAATTTCCAGCCGGATCAAAGAATCACGCAAAAAATATCGACATCGGTGATGAATATGTCAGCCCAAAACGCAACGAAAGCAGCGCAAGCGAATCGGGGCGTTTTGGTTCGACGATAAATCTGGATTTGACGAAACGTGTGATGGCAACAATAAACCAATCCGCCGTGAGCAACGTGGAACATTCTAACGCGGACAACGGCGGTTATGGAGTTCATCGGATTTTGAAGCCGCATCAAAGAGGCGGAATGGGTCGCATTATGATCGCTTATGACCGGTATCTTAAGCGTGATGTTGCTTTGAAGGAGTTGCACAAGGAGGTTATTGATGACATTTCGATTGTGCGGCGTTTTATTGGCGAGGCGGAGATTACGGCTCAATTGGAACATCCCGGAATTGTGCCGATTCATTCGTTGGGGTTGGACAAGGATGGTTTGCCTTATTACACAATGAAGTTGATCAAAGGGATAACGTATCAAGACGCGATCAAAGCGTATCATCGCAATCCGACTCGGCAGGAGCTTAAAAGTTTGGTGCGGAGATTGGTATCGATTTGTAAGACGATTGGTTTTGCGCATGATCGGGGTGTGATTCATCGTGATTTGAAGCCTGCGAATATAATGTTGGGTGAGCATGGAGAGACGTTGGTGATGGATTGGGGGTTGGCAAAGCCGCTCAATCAGAAGCAACAAAGCAGCGACGAGGATGAAGATGACGAGTACGACACGGGCATAACGAGATTTACCGGTGATCAGCGGACAGAACTTACAATGGTTGGTGCGATTGTTGGTACGCCTGCGTTTATGTCGCCGGAGCAAGCGTCGCCGGAGGAGAATGTAGTTGGTACGCATTCTGATATTTTTAGTCTTGGTACGATTCTGTATTATTTGTTGGCGGGTCAAACGGCGTTTTCGGGACGTTCTACTCGCGAAGTATTGGCGAAAGTCAGAGCTGCTTCGCCGCCGAAACCTTCGGAGATAAAGTCAAATATTCCCGCTGGTCTTGAAGCTGTCTGCATGAAGGCGATGGCAAAAAATCCGAAAGAGAGATATCAAACAACCAAAGAGATGGATGAAGACCTTTGCCGTTGGCTTGATGATGTACCTGTGCGAGCGATCAATGAATCGGCGTTGCAAAAGGTATTTCGGTGGATTGGGCGGCATTGGGTTATTGCGGTTAGTGTTCCTTTGACGATAGTGTTGCTGGTGATGTTGGTGACGTTTATTATTCAATTTGATCGGACGCACAACGCAATAGCGACAGAGGAATCGCGGCGGATTGCGTTGGAGGAGCCGGTTGATTTGACGGAGCAACAAAGCGTGGTGTTTAGGGGGAGTCATAATATTGATGTGAGGTTGGAGACGAGGTTGATAGGCGGCAAGACGATTGTGTGTAAACTTGGAGGCGGAGCTGATGCTGGTATGGACAGTGTTGCTGGTGTTATTGAGATACTCGCGCCGACTAATTCCGCGTGGGATTTGTCGGAAAGGCGTAAACTTAAATTTTCAATATACGAAGATAACTTAGGTCCAAAATTGCCGTTTGACAATATAAAAATAAGGCTTGGACGCGGTTCTGCGTTTTTTGAATATGTGCCGTCAAAAGAATTTTGGTCAAGTCGAACGTATCGGTTTTGGACTACGTATATGGTGCCGTTGGACGGCTCCGAAACATGGACAAGAACAGTTTCCGGCAACCCAAGATTTGAAACAATTGACTGGATCGAATTTCATTTTGAATTACGACCGGAAGAACAATTCCAAATGGACGACATCACTTTCATGCCATAAGACGAAAAAGAAGAAAACGAAAACACAAATAATTTATCAGACAAAACAAGGTAAGTAACGTTGGCATTGTAAGGGTGAGGCTTGCCGTAGAGTTTGGTATTGTAGGGTCGGGGCTTGCCGTAGAGTTTGGTATTGTAGGGTCGAGGCTTGTCGTAGAGTTTGGTATTGTAGGGTCGAGGCTTGCCGTAGAGTTTGGTATTGTAGGGGCGAGGCTTGCCCTCGTCCCGATGGATCGTGAAACGCATTGGTAACGTAAGGTGGGCAACCGACAACATAAAGGTGGGCAACCGACAACATAAGGTGGGTAACCGACAACGTAAGGTGGGCAACCGACCGCCGGGCGGTTGCGTCGGCGTACTCGCCGACAGCGGGAGCGGAAAACGCATCGGCAGAACCAAATCACACAACGTCGGCGCAGCCGACAATAGCCGCGAAGCGGCGACGGACTGGAACGCGGGCATCCCGCCCGCCTCTGTGCGTAATAGAACCAAACAAGTTGGAACTGAACACCAAAACGGGTTGGTGATCGTAAGGTAGACAACCGACTGCCATGCGGTCTGCCTCTTACGTTACCGCGGTGAGCGAAGCAAGCCGAAAACAGTGGAGCGAAACACGCATCGCCAAAACCAACAACGCCCCAACGGGGCAAAAAGCCCATAGCACAGGGCAACGCCCTGTGAAAAATCGCCCCAAATAACCCTCGCCCTGAAAGGGCAAAAGCCAAAAGGTACACCAAAAAAGTCAACACGTCTTCATCCCGTTGGTGCGGCATACTCACCGTACCAACGGAACAAAAATGTCAATCAATACGTTTCACATCCCATTTCGTCGGTAGCAAGCTACCGTCGCTAACTGATCAACAATTGTTTTTATAAATCCAACTACAAAGAACACTGAATCGCAAAGAAGAGAATTATCACAAATTGCTCCGTAACCTCTGTTGTGAAAAATAGAAATTATAGAGAGTAAAACAGACATCATTACACAAACAAATCAGATAAATAAGCAAGGGAATGTTTACAGATAAATCAATTTTAGTTACGGGCGGAACGGGATCATTTGGCAAGAGCTTTATTAAGTGGGTTCTCAAAGATTGTCCTAATGTGCGGCGGATAGCTGTTTTTTCGCGTGACGAGTTTAAGCAATTCGAGATGGCGAATATGCCGGAATTTGCGGGGAATCCGAAGTTACGATTTTTCTTGGGTGATGTTCGGGACAAGGAACGTTTGATGCGGGCGTTTGATTTTGTTGATGTTGTTGTTCATGCAGCAGCGTTGAAGCAAGTTCCTGCTTGTGAGTATAACCCGTTTGAGGCAATCAAAACGAATGTTCTTGGTGCTCAAAATATTATTGAGGCGGCGATTGATCGCGGGGTGAAGAAGGTTGTTGCATTGAGTACGGACAAGGCGTGTTCGCCGATCAATCTTTATGGGGCAACGAAACTTTGCAGTGACAAATTATTCATAGCGGGCAGTGTTTATGCCAGCTCAAAGACGAAATTTTCTGTTGTACGTTACGGCAATGTCGCAGGGAGTCGCGGTTCTGTAATACCGTTTTTTCAAAAATTGATTCGCGAAGGTGCAAAAGAGTTACCAATTACTGATTATAGGATGACGCGGTTTTGGTTGAAGCTTGAGAGTGCGGTTGACTTGGTTTGTCATGCGGTTGAAAAGATGAACGGAGGTGAGTTATTTGTCAAAAAAATTCCGTCAATGAAGATGACCGATTTGGCAAAAGCGATGGCTCCAAATTTACCAATCAAAGAAATTGGCATTCGCCCCGGTGAAAAGATTCACGAGATGATGATTTCTGTTGAGGATGCTCGTAACACAGTTGAGCTGGATGATCATTACATTATTTATCCCGACGACTACCCAACAGAAAAAAAGTTATCCGGCAAAACCGTACAAAACGATTTCGAATATCACAGCGGCAATAACAG
>JAISQS010000577.1 GCA_031274045.1 Planctomycetaceae bacterium
GCGAGTTGTACGCCGTAGGTGATTTGTCGGGCGAGAATTTCGCGGTATATTGGGTTTGCGATGGTTGGTGTTCCGTTTTTGATGCTGGTTAAACCTAAATCTTGGCATTTTTCAAATGCCTTGCTGGTTCCCAAATCTAGGTCAACGTCACCTGTCATCAATGTCTCCATTACGTAACGTATATTCGGATCATCAACGCGAACGGCAAGCGAATCAAGATGCGTTTCCCTTGCAAGAATCATTTGTTCGCGGGCTTGATAAATATGATCAAGCGTTACTGTTTCGTAATTGTCCTCTTCGAGAATCCGCAATGTTGCACGTTTAAATAATGAATTGACAATCCAAGGTTGTCCGCCTGATTGTTCCCAAACATAATCGAGGGCTTCTTGTGTGATCTGTTGTCCGGTTTCGGCGGTACGTTGCTCGAACAGACGGATAATATCATTTTTGGAAAAGTTACCAATACTTATCGAGTCCTCTTTGATATTGAACGGCGAGCCAGGGTTAACGGGCTTGCCGTCTTTTGCCGTCACAAGATAATCCTTCAAATCACGCATACCAACAAGCGCAGTCGATACCGGAAACTTACCGATGTCACGAGCTGCAAAGCCATCACGCAGTTGGCGAAGAAAACTAACCATTACATCACCTTCGAGAACATCCACCTCATCGAACAAAACAATAAGCGGTTTGGGGGCAGCGATAGCCGCCCAATTCGATAGAATTTTTTTGAGTTGACTACCTCCGACATCTGTCGTAACTTGCGGCACAGGTAATTCTGCATTTTCAGCATTATCTCGAATAGATTCGCAGATATTTGCCATTGCTTCGTCAATTTCCAACATCCCTTGACAACGTTCGACGCTCACATAACACGCAATCGCGTCATCACCGGCGTTGATCTCACGCATCCAACTTTGCAAGAACGTTGTCTTGCCGGTTTGACGAGGAGCATGAAGCATCCAATAGAGATTGTCCTTTATATAACGATGCAACTGCGCACCTTGCAACCGCTCCGCTGGCGGAAGCATGTAGTGGTCGTCAGGATTACAAGGACCTGTCGTGTTAAAAAATCGAATCGGACGTTTTGGCATAAGATTTTACTCATTAAATTTCGTTATCGTTCGCAAGCTTACCGGCGGTACTCAATTCATATTGGCAATTTTTTTTACGCTTTTATGCCAACGAATTTTATAGTACGTTACTTTTAAATGATTATCTTTTACGAGTCATTTATTTCAGTGTTGAATCGAAGACGTGTTGACCTGACGGGACATTTTGTAACGTTTCACCGTTGGGGATGAAAACGGTTGCGGTGCTGCCGGTTGGGATTTCGATTTCCCAATGGAACTTGTTGCCGGTTCGCTCCCAACGGCTTTTGATCAAGCCGCGAACCGAATGATATTCCGCGTCAACAAATTGCAAATCACCAAGCGGTAACGGTTTCATAATAATATGTTCAAAACCGGGACGTTCAGGGTCAGCCTTGATGCCCGCCAAATATTCGTAATACCAAATCACCAAGTCGCCAATCAGCATAACATGATTGCCGCTGTTCATTGCCGGATTCGCGGTGTCGCCGTTCCAGAGTTCCCATATTGTTGTTGCGCCTTTTTCAACCATGTAACCCCAACTCGGATAATCCGTGTTCACCGTAAATCGGTACGAAATATCCGCCCGACCAAAATCACTCAAAACACGATTCAACCATTGTCCGCCAATCAAACCGGTTCCTATATGATTATTCGTAACCTTCTCAATGTTCGTAACCAGCGTTTCAAATACCCTACCCCGCAACTCCTTCGGCACAATATCAAAACGTAACGGCAAAACACACGAAGTTTGCGTTCCGTTATCGTACTTTGCTGTTTCGGTATTGAGAAATTGAGCGTTGAATGCCTTTCGCATTTCGGTTGCTTTTTGTGCAAATTCCGCCGCTTCGGAATCTTTGCCGAGCATTTTGGCGTACTTCGTCAACAAATCGAGATTGTGAATGTAATATGTTGTTGCCAAAATTATCTTCGATGTTTTTCGTGCCGGGTCTTGCGAATGGATCAACTTCGGCTTTTCCGGCGGGACACACCAGTCGCCGTAATTATCCTTATCAATAATTCCGTTTTTCACGAACTGACCAAGATGCCCGATCAACCAACGTTTCATCGCTTCGTAATGCCTTTCGATAGGACGGCGATCTCCGTACATCGTGTAAATGCTGTCCGGTACAATTGTAAACGCACTGGGCCACGTTACATTAGAACCGTACAGCGGCCAAAAATTCGGACAAACATCGGACAAATTGCCATCGCCGCGCTGCGAATCTTCAATATCAATAAGCCATTTTGAATAAAGCGTTACATTATCAAACAAAAACATTTCGCCCTTTGATTCGGCGGCGCGGTCGCCTTGCCAGCCTTGCCGTTCGTCGCGTTGCGGACAATCCGTCGGAATACTCAAATAGTTGCCCTGCGTTCCGCGAACAACGTTACGGAAAATCGCATTGATCGTCGGATTACTCGTTTCAAATTTTCCGACTTTCGGCAAATCGGTATTGATCACTCTTGCCGTGAGCGTTTGTTCGTTCGCCTTAAAATCAGCAGGCAACCCCGTCAACTCCGCGTAACGAAAACCATGATAAGTGAACGACGGAGTGTAAGAAATACCGTATTTTTCTTTGCCCGAAGCAATATAAATATCGCGGCACCGCGCTCCGCGTAAATTGGCAACATAAAGCGTTCCGTCGGCTTGCAACGTTTCGGCGTGGCGGATTGTCAACTCCGTTCCGCTTTGTAATTGTAATCCTTTTGGAATTTCCAGTTGGCAATTTCCGACCAGATTAACACCAAAATCGAAAATCCAAACACCGGACTTGACTTCTTTGACAGACACCGGCTTAATCGTTTCAACAACCCGCATCGGCGGCATCATTTGCGCAACAAGTTTTCCTTTCGGCGCGTCAACAATTCGGGCTTTTTCTTCTTTAACATCAACCCTTCTGATTCGGTCATCGTAAATTTCGCCATCGTAATCATTGTTGTCCCGAATCGGAGTTGCTGTTGCAATATTCCACGTTTCATCGCTGACAATCGTCTGCGTCGAACCGTCGGCGTATTGCAATTCGAGTTGGAACAATAATTTTGGATAACCGAATGTTCGGGTTCTCGTCGGCTCCGTTATTCTCGGCGCGTAATATCGCCCGTTGCCAAGAATAACTGAGAGCCAGATACTCTCTTTACGTTCTGACCAAACTTTATCGGGATCAATATTATATGTTACATAAGGGACTCTTTTATCATAATCCGTCAAAACGGGGTCAAGTTCGTGATCGCCGATTTTTGTACTATTGATACTCAATTTGTAATACCCCAAGCCGACAATATACGCCGTTGCCCGAATCGGTTTTTCTTTGGTCGTAAAATCTTTGAAAAGATACCGTGCGGGCGGATTTGGTCGCGACGTATTGGTGCTGACTTTGCCCCAAGGATTATCGCCGAGATTGGCGATTTTTGTTGCGTTTTTCCACGCGGAGTCGTCGAACTCCGCCGCTTCGCAACCAACAGGCAAACCGTCAACCGCTTTCCACGCCGCGTCGGTTTTGAGCAGGAACAAAGGTTCCGTTTCGTTTTTGTACTGAATCCTCAACACGCCGATCAATCCCGCCGGATTTGGACTTTCACCATGATTGGCAACCTCAACAGCAAGTACATTTTTTCCCTGTTTCAAAAATCCGGCAACATCAAAAAGTTTCGCCGTCTTGAAATTCGCACCGGTTCCGATTTTCTTTCCGTTGAGATACGCCGTGAACTCGTTATCCGCTGCGAGAACGAGTTCGGCTTTGTTGATTGATTCGGCGAAATGATTTTGTTCGGCTAAATCGAATGTTTTGCGAAACATCGCTTTGCCGGGTAGAGCGGTCAAGCCTTTTTCGTTCGTCCAAATCCACGCGGCTCCGTCCAACGATAACTTTGATTTTTCGTTCTCTTTTTCCTCCAACGAAACCTCGTCAAGACCAATCCATTTCGCTTGCCATTGAGCCGGTTCAAAAATTCCGGTACTAAATGTTGCAACAACCGGAAGCGACGGCTTATTCTGCTTGTCCCAAACGGTCAGCGTCCATGTATATTCGGATTTCGATTGAAGCGGTTTTCCAACATACTCAACCAACACAGCATTTCGTGCAACTTTGCCGGAATCCCAAACGGTTTCAACCGGTTTGGAAAGAGTTGGGGTTGTCCGTTCCGTTCGATAGACAACGATTTTGTACGCTGATTGCGTTTGGGCGTTGTGTGGCGATTTCAATTTCCACGAAAATCGCGGCTTGAGTTCGTCAATTCCTTTCGGTTCCGATAGAAATTCCAAACGCAAATCGTAAGGTTCAACATTACCTTCGGCGGCAGAAACACCGGAATCAATCAACTCCGACTCATTTTCAATCGCGTTTTCATGAGCAAAACAAACAGTCAAAGACAACCAAATCAACAGCATAATCAACATTCGATACATAATCGTGTTCCTCGTAAAAAGGGGTTAGTTTTATAGTTAATTTCGTTGAGTTATCAACGAATTTCCATGTCCGACACGAATTGCCGGACAAATTTTTTTGAGATGTTTTTTTAAAACATTCCTTTGAAACATTCCTACGGGTTGGATACTTGATCTCCGGCAAATGCGGTAAAGAGCGAGATGAAAATTTCGGGATGAATTGATTCGACCAGAAAATGAAC
>JAISQS010000631.1 GCA_031274045.1 Planctomycetaceae bacterium
AAACTCGCCAAACTTCATTTGTCCGAGAAGTCGATGGTGTTGTACGACATCTCGTCGAGTTATGTCGAAGGGGAACATTGTCCGCTTGCAAAGTTCGGGCATAATCGCGATAAAAAAGATGGCAAAAAAATCATCGTCTACGGTTTGATGACGGACGAGGTCGGTCGCCCGATTTCAATTCAAGCCTATCCGGGCAACACCGCCGATTCCACAACCATTCCCGATCAAGTTACGAAAATCCGCAATCAATTCGGGCTTGAAGAAATCACGTTGGTTGGTGATCGCGGCATGTTGACCGGCACGCAGATCGCAAAATTGAAGCAATATCCGGGGATTCGCCATATTTCGGCACTTCGCGGCGAATCGATTCGGCAACTAATCGAACACGGCAAAGTGAACAGATCGCTTTTGGATGAGATGCAGTTGGCAGAGATTGTTTCAGACGAATTCCCCGATGAGCGGCTGATTGTTTGCTATAATCCGTTACTTGAAAAACGGCGAAAAAATCAACGCGAAGATTTACTTGTTGCAACCGAAAAATTGCTGACTGATTTAGCGCAACGAATATTAAAGCGTCACGATCGCGGGAAGCCATATTCGGATGTGGAGATTGGAATTCGTGTTGGTAAAGTTGCGGACAAATTCCATGTCAAGAAACATGTTGTCATCGAAATCAAGGACGGTCAATTTTCGTTTCATCGCAATTCCGAATCAATTCAACGCGAGTCCGAGCTTGACGGTTTGTACGTGATACGGACGAATGTTCCGACAGAGCGGCGTGCTTCGGCGGATGTGGTTCGGGACTACAAGCGGCTTGCGGATGTGGAAAAGAGTTTTCGTACGATAAAGACGACGTTGCTTGATATTCGTCCGATTCATCATCACTTGGAAGATCGTGTGCGTGCGCATTTTTTAATTTGCATGTTGTCGTATTATGTTGTGTGGCATCTCCGGCGGGCATGGAGTGAACATCTTTTCAGCGACGAAAATCTCGACGAAACAAGAGCGAACCGCAACCCCGTCCTCACCGCCACTCCAAACGAAAATGTCAAAAACAAAAAAACACACAAGGCAAGAGACAACTCACACGATCATTCCGCCGACTCCGAAACGAATCCTCCAACGCAAAGTTTCCGAACCCTGCTGAACCGCCTTGCAACAATCTGCCTCACCCAATGCCAAATCAAAAACGAAAACGAAAATATCCGATTCAACAAAATAACCACCCCCGACAACTTCCAAAATGAATTAATCAAACAAATAAAACAAATCAACCCCACCACCGACTCAAATTAACCTTGTAGACAGTTCCAATTGACCCAAAAAGTCATAAAGAAATTGTCAGCAGACATTTAGCAAAAACATAAGCTGGAACTTCGGCTTAAACAATGCTTTCTTATTTTCCTCGTCCGATTTGTTCGGGTCGGGAATATAACGTACACTATCATCTTTGTCCAAGAAGTATTCGGTGAGAGCAAAGTAATTATCGTACGTGCCGAACTTCCAGCCGTCTTTCGGAATGTTTAACTTCTGCTTGAACATCGCCAAGTCTCTGTCGAAACACGCAAACGCAATATAATATCGTGCATTTGTCTTGACAAGATTCTTAACGGCAATATACGCGACCGTCAAATAAAGTCCCGTCAACGCCTTTAGTTTTTCGATTGCCTTATTTCTGTCTTCCAATTTATTCACAATAAATTTACGTTGATCTTCGATATTTGTAAACGAAAAATCCGTCAAGTATTTTGTCAACGCATCGATTTTCGCATCAAGACGCGTTTCCGATTTATCGTATTCCGGCAAGTTTTTATAATATTTGTCGATTTGCGACTCGGTAACGTGAACATCTTTGATATTGCTAATTCGTTGCAAAACATAATGGACAATATGCGGATTTTTCATCAACGCTCTGACCGTTTTCGGTTTCGTGTAACGAACAAGATACTGAAAACGGCGTGACTCAATGACCTGTTTTGCGATAAAATTGCGAAATGGATTGATACTTTTCTTTTTTAAATTATCGCCCGTCAAGACATTCGCTTCTAGCCATTCATCTGAAACATATTTGTCTTGTGCGCCGAGCATTTCAATTGCCGCTTTGTAAAGCGGACATTTCGCCTCTTTCAAGTCGGGCTTCATTTTGCCAATACTGACAATATGCCGCAATTGCTTAGCAATGTTACCTGGATTATTGTTTCCGTATTCGTTGAACAAACCGTAACGATCAGAGAATTGAACTTTTTCTTTTTTGTTTAACTTTTTGAGTGTATCAATGAATGTCTGAATATTTTCAAACTTGTGAATATAAGCAGAGAGCAATTCATTAATTTCTTTGCCTTCCCAAAAATTGCACAGAAAAGAAAGTAATTTGACGAGGGATAACTCCGTTTCTGTTTTTAATTTAGTATTATCAATAAATCGCAGGTCGGGAGCTTCGGAATCAAATGCAGGAAATGTTCCGTTAAACTTTTTGTAAAACGGTTCGAGGCGGCTTTTGACTTTTTCCCAAGCCGTACATGCGAAATCGTTGTACAGAGTTTCTTTTTCGTCATCGTCCTGCGTTTCTCGAAGTTTGGCATCCCAGTCCATTTCCTGTTTAAGGACAATCCTTCCTTTTTCATCTTTTGTTGAACATTCACGGAATAACAGGTAATCCGTGATAGCGTAAATTTTGGAACGATAAGAATCATGCATTTCATCTTTAACAGACGGATAGTATTTTTTAAGCATGACTTCGCGCAAGAGTTTCATATTCACACCAAGATTTTTACCTTCTTTGAGGATACTAAAACGATAATATTCTTCGGCAATATCACTCTTTTCTTCGTCGTCAGTTGCGTTAAGCAAATCAAAAAGAATACAAAGATTCATCTTGGACTTGTTCATAAAGTCATCGTTGATGTTGTCAATACGCTTTTTATAGAGTTGGTCAACGACGCTCCAATTATCTTGTGTTATTTTATGTGTTTTATCATCATCTTGTTTCTGAAATTTTTTCGGTAACTTGTCATTTTTACTAAACGGCAAACACAAATCTTTGAAATGTGCTGTTGCCTGCCGCATTGTGCCAAGAACACGAAGAACGGCAATATTATGTTTGTCTGCTGTCTCAATTTCCGCCGGACTGATTTTTCCATTTCTATCTTTTTTCGGAACATAAAATGCTTCGCCGAAAAAACTGACATAAGGCATAATCCGTTTTAGACGTTCTTTCACTTTTTTGTTATCGTTCATTGCCAAACCAACAATATCTGTTTCTTCAGGCGGCGTATCCGGCGGTAATTCTTGCAAGTTGTTAATGGTATAAATAATATCGTTGACGTAGATTCCTAGTAGTTTTTGGATATCGAGGATGTTGTGAATGATTTGGATGCGAACGTTGTCGTTTGGAAATTCTTTTCCAAAAAATTCTTTTTCGAGAGTTCCTTTGAGTCTCAAGTAATCCTCGCCAACATTCTCCGTTGGAATGTTGAGCAAGACTTCGAGCGGATTACCGGCAACCGTTCCAATACATTCGATTCCTCGTTTTTCACCGTGCGAATTGATTGCTTTTGCGGTGATGTTACGCGGCTCGTATGTTTGCGCAAGATTCGTTCCTTGCGAGTCAGTTGTGATTGCAATTTCAGCAGCGTTACCTTTGCCGAAAGTTGTAATCGTAACTTGATCGTCTCCGTGCAACAGGACAGATTTAATCCCAATACGTTTTGCAGCGGTTTTAGTTTTTTGAGTCATTTTTACTCCTTAAAGTT